>CAYMZY010000018.1:0-18464 GCA_964395165.1 uncultured Bdellovibrionales bacterium
AGCTTCTTCACCCGAACGAGTGAATTGATGACACTCGATTTCCCGACATTCGAGCGCCCCAAAAAAGCGACGACCGGCAATTGCAGCTCAGGTAGTCCTTCTGTCCCGGTGACGGCTTTGACAAATTGTGCAGAGCGGATAGCCATACGGTTCCATTGACAAGACAGAAGAAATATTTTACCGTAAAAATCAGTTCCCGTCAAACTTTTTTCAAGGAGAAACCAGTGACACAACAATATGCGTACCTATGTAATTGCACTACCGATACCGTCTCCGGCGACACCGCACACAGAACTGGAGGATTCTACGGCTTCATACGGTATTGGTATCTCGAGCCAAGCCATCAGCCATTTGCCTGCCCCGACTGTAGAATGCGACTCATTCCCTGCCCTCCAGCCGACCCGGAGATGGGAGATGTCCCCTGGAAACGGCCTCTCTGGCCCTAGCCTAGAAGCAAGATAATCGCATAGTCCAAGCCCGTGTCCAGACTCTAGATACGGGCTTGTTTTTTTATACGTCAACCGAAACCCTAAAACCGGGCAGCGGTATCAATGACAACCTTTTTCTTGATCGACCGGGCGCCACGCCGCTTCATCGTGATGTGCTTTTCCTTGTCATGCATAATCTCATGAAGCAACTTCTCGACGACCAGATCGATAGATCCCTCGATGCTCTCGCTCGTCTCTTCCGCACGATAGAGATGACGCGGGGCGCGAATCATCACTTCGACACGATATTTCCCCTGCTTGTTCTTGTCCACCTCAATCTCGATCTTCGAGGCGGTATCCGCGAGTTTTTCCAGCTTGGCGATTTTCTTCAGGATATACCCGCGCGACTTCTCATCAGCATCACTTGTCTGTAATAGGAACCGGGTCGTCATACTCGTATGATTAAGTGCTTTCGGATTACACTTCCATTATACACCCGCCACGCAAACCGTACCGCCCACCCTACAAACCAGCCGGTAGAGCATTCGAAAAGATATTGAGGACGTATGGTAGAGCGATCATCATACCGAAAAGCGGCAGGAACAGCGCGAGCAAAGACAAGATTAGGAACCAGAAAAAATACTTACGCGTCTTCTCGGCCGCCTCATGTGTCGCGTCCACCTTGCGTTCCAGTTCCTCTATTTTCCGCATCAGAGCTTCTTCCATAGGTTTTTTTAAAAAATATCAAGAAATTTCCTAAAATCCGACCATTTGAACTTCCTCACGAAGTTGTACCCGGAGATCATCGCGCACGCGACGTTTGATAAGACTCGCGAGTATGACGACTTCCTCGGCTGTAGCACCGCCCGTATTGACGATATAGTTCGGATGCTGATCACTCACCCTGGCCCCGCCGACATGCTTGCCTCGCAGACCGACGTGATCAATAAGCCATCCCGCAGGAAGTTTTTCATCTTTCGGAGGTGCGCCCGTATCCCGGGTGAATTCTTCACGCAACTTCTCATCCTTCACGACCGGATTCATGAAGAACGATCCAGCACATTTCGCGGACTGTACATGCTTGGATTCGCGCAAGGCGATAATGCGTTCCATCTCGCTCCCGATCATACTCTTACTGCCTGGAGTCAACAGAATTTCCGCCGAAAGGATAATCAGTTCGGCTTGTTTCTTAAAGAGGCTCTCCCGATAAGCGAAACCGCACGCCTCCGTCAGAAATTCACGGACCATGCCCGTATCTTTATTGAACACTTTCACGCTCCGAATCAGGTTTCCGATTTCCGTTCCGAAAGCACCGGCATTCCCTCGGACGGCACCTCCAAGACTCCCTGGTACACCAGCCAAATTTGCCATCCCCGCAAGACCCTGATCCCGTGCGGCTTCCGTGATGCGTTTCAAACTGATACCCGCTCCGGCCTCAATGACTGATCCATGGACGCTCATACCTCCGTCAGAAATCCTGATGACCAAACCGCGGTATCCGGCATCCGAAAATAGGATATTTGTCCCGCCACCGATGACGAAATACGGTACCCTCTCCCGCAAGGCGAGTTCAATGCTTTCCGCAATCTCAAGTGGCCCTGCGACTTCGACAAACATATCGGCCGGCCCACCGATCCCAAAAGAGGTATGTCGAGAGAGCGGTTCCTGTTTTTTGATATGGAGCATAAGGCAGTATTTTTGTTTACTTTCTGGAAATATCCTCCGGTTTCACGAGGGCATGAGTCACCTTCCAGACATCTCCGGCACCTAAGGATATGATAACATCATTCCGACCCATTGACTTCCGAAGATCCGAGATCAAAACCTCGCTCTCATGCGCCACCTCGCTCTTGCCCGGAGCGAAACGTTCCATAATATCCACGATATCCTGTGAACTGACGCCACCTTGCTCCTCACGTGCGCTTCCGTAGATATCCAAAATATGGACCCGATCAGCATCTTCGAAACACTGAGCGAACTCCTGGAGAAGCGCCTTCGTACGTGTGAACGTATGCGGATGAAATACGACCGTGACCGTCTTACCAGGAAACATTTCACGGAAAGCCCGAAGCGTGACTCGTATCTCTTCGGGATGGTGAGCATAGTCATCGTACAGCAAGGCACCGAAGCGTTCACCGACGTGCTCGAACCGACGTTCGGTCCCGGGGAAAGTCGCCAATGCGGAAACGACAGACTGTTGCTCTTTCCGAAGAAAGTCAAGCAACGCTATCACTGCCGTCGCATTGAGCGCATTGTGCCGTCCTGCCAGACGAAGGTCATATTCTCCGAAGAATCTCTCTTCTTTCAGAACTGAAAAGTGCTGAAGCGGAGAACCCAAATCCGAGGAAGAAATCGGTAAAGGCATATATCCCATCATCCGATACATCGCTCCCTCCCTCTGTCCGTAGGAAATCTTCTGACAGCGAGCAGCTGCCGCCACACGTTCGACTGCCGCGGAGTCGCAACAGTACACCAGGACCCCATGGGGAGGTATCCGCCTCACGAAATCCCGGAAGACATTCTCGTACGCTTCCGCATCAGAAAAGAAATCAGGATGATCAAAGTCAGCACTCGTCAAAATTACGGAAAACGGCTGGTATTCTTTAAGCTTGTTCTGGTATTCATCGGCTTCAAGTACCAGGTACTGTCCGGTTCCGAGAAGTGCTCCTCCACCCCATGCCGCGATACGGCTCCCGACGATAGCCGTCGGCGAGTCGCCGATCCGCTCCAATACATGCCCAAGAAGCGCGCTCGTCGTCGTTTTCCCATGCGTTCCCGAAACCGCAAGAGTCAAATACTCATGCGTCAGCACTCCCACGGCCTCCGGATAACTCAATACAGGTTTCCCACTCTCAAAAGCCGCTTTCAATTCGGAATTCCGTTCCGGAGAATAAGAAGTGGAATACACGATCACTTCGGTATCGGAGGGGATATTGGCTGGAGAAAAAATCTCTCGGACCGAAATATCAAGCGCCTTCAGGATACTATCCGTAAAAAAGACCTCATCCGTGTCCGATCCAGTGACCCGTTTCCCTTGATGCACGAAGATCTGAGCCAAAGCCGCCATACCAGCACCCTTGATGCCGATCATATGGATACGCTCAAACGCAGTCGGTGATATTCGTTCCATAGGTATTTTTTCTGGAGAAGGACAGGGTTTCCGCCCTCAGACCATCAAATCAATCAATCCGTCCGCGATCAATTCAGCAGCATCGGAATGATAGAACACGTGGAGCTTTTCTCCCATCTCCGTACGCAGGCCATCATTGTTGATCAAATTCTCAAGATTTTCAAGAAAAAGGTGCTCTCCGAGATTCGCCTCTTCCAGGACCAGCGCTCCACCGATCTCGGCGATATCATACGCGTTCTTCCGCTGCTCATCATTCGCGGCAGAAGGAAGTGGCACAAGCACCAATGCCTTGCGACATGCGGCAACCTCGGCAATCGAACCAGCTCCCGCTCTCGAGATAACGACGTCGGCGGAAGCAAGAGCGTCTCCCATCTCTTCCGCAGAAAGGAAATCGATCGGATGATAACTCCCGTTCTCAGTCGGAACACCCAATTCAGCCGCGATGGCGAGCACACCCTTCAGATGGTTACTTCCCGTCTGGTGGATTACCTGCACCCCCCTTGTCAGGAGCAAAGGAAGAATCCGCAAAAAAGCATTGTTCAACCCGTGTGCACCTTGACTTCCGCCGAAGAGAACGATTGTCTTCTTCTTCGGATCAAGACCAAATCGCTCTTTCGACCTGTCCCTGGAACCGGAAAATATCTCTTCCCGGACCGGATTCCCCGTGAGAGCCGTCTTTCCGGTAGGAAAATACTGCGCCGCACTCGGATACGCGATGGCGACTTTCTGGACCCATTTTCCGAGCCAAGAATTCGCACGTCCCGCCACCGAATCGGAATCATGAATCAGTACCGGGATACGATAGAAACGAGCAGCTAATACGACCGGAACCGAGGCCGCTCCGCCTTTCGAGAAAACTACATCAGGCATGAAAAGAAGCAGGTGCCAGAGAGCCTGTACGATACCGATGGGAAGCTTGAAGAAATCGAGATAATTGAGAAAGGAAAAGTAACGCCGCATCTTCCCATACAGCACGCGTTTCATCGGTATGCCTTCCGCCTTCATGGCAGTCTCCTCGAAAACTCCGCCGCCACCGAGAAACAGCAACTCTATTCCTTGAGGATACCGCTTTCGAAGGACGCGCGCCACGGCGACCAGCGGGTACGTATGCCCTCCTGAGACTCCCCCCGAAAGAACGATTCGCGGAACCTGATTGGCCATAGACGATTCAAGATCAGACCTGCTTATTTATGCCCCTAGTCTAGCCTGTTTGGATATGTTCAACAAGATACCGACAGCCGTCAAGATGACCGCGAGCGACGTCCCGCCGTAACTGATGAACGGAAGTGGAATCCCCGTCAGGGGGATTATTCCCGATATGGCCGTGATATTGATCATCGCCTGGATGAAGATCCAAGAAACAATCCCTACCGCGACCAGCTTTCCGAACGCATCAGGGGCCCTTTGTGCGATACGTAATCCTCTCCAGGCAACAAAAAGAAAAAGCCCAACGACCACCATGGCCCCGATAAATCCGACTTCCTCTCCCAGGACAGCGAAAATCGAATCCGTGACCGGTTCCGGTAGGTAATTGAATTTTTGGCGACCCTGTCCAAGTCCAGCTCCGAACCATCCTCCCGATCCGAGCGCCATAAGCGCCTGTCTCAACTGATACCCCGATCCGAGCGGATCATGCCCTGGATTCAAAAATACCAAAAAGCGTTCCATCCGATACGGTGCCAGACGGATCAGAATTCCGAGAGTCCCGATTCCCGCCAAAATCGTGAGTAGGATATGGGAAAGTCGGGCCCCTGAAACGAAGAAAACGGATAGGGCAATACAGAAAATCAGCCCGAGTGTTCCCGTGTCCGGCTGTTTGATAATCAGGAATCCGACGAGAGAGAGAATAGCAATAAAAGGGACGTATCCCTCGAAAAAATCGGCATTATTCTTCTCCTGTTGTTTCCCCGAAAGCCATGCTGCAAGATAAAGGATGATTGCGAGCTTCATCACCTCGGAAGGCTGGAATGAAAACGGCCCGAGCTCTATCCAACGGGCCGCGCCGTATACGGTCGTACCGATACCTGGAATGAAAACCAGAATCAACAGCGTGATAGCCAGGAAAAAAAGAGGTACGACAAATTTCCGGAAAATATGATAGTCGATACGGGAAACGATAAAAAGCGAGATGATCCCGACAGTGAAACCGACACACTGCTGTTTCAAAAAGAAGTATTCGTCGCCAAAACGCACTTTTCCATATGCCACCCCGGCACTTGCGATCATGAGGAGCCCGATACCGAGCAACGCGAAAACTGCCAGGAGAAGCGACCGGTCGAGGGTTCCCAAAGAACGAGGATGGATTTCAGTTTTCATATTCGATATTCGCTGCCTCGCGTTCCCGCATTTTTTCCCTTTTGCTGCTCATCAAAATCGATTGTTCCTTCCTCCAGGATTCGATAGCTCCATGATGACCGGAAAGCAGCACCGAAGGAACGTGCCAATCACCGAAACATTCCGGCTTCGTGTACTGAGGATATTCCATGAGACCGACCTCGCTGTGCGATTCCGTCCGGGCACTCTCATCATTCCCGAGCACTCCCGGCAAAAGACGCGCCACCGCATCCGTCACTATCATGGCTGGCAGCTCCCCTCCTGTCAGAACAAAATTCCCGATGGATATCTCCTCATCGACCAAGTGCTCCGCGACGCGCTCATCCACACCTTCATATCGACCGCATAAGAAAATCAACCGGTCGTACTGCTCAGCAAAACGCCGGGCATCCGACTGGTCGAAGAGACGCCCTTTCGCAGAGAAAAGAATGGTTCTAGTCCGCTCTGCCTGATACGTGACGCCTCCATTCCGATGCAACTCAGCCAGACATTCCGCAAACGGCTCGACTTTCATCACCATGCCCGCCCCACCACCATACGGCGTATCATCGACTGTTCTGTGTTTATCATGAGTGAAATCACGCAAGTCATGCGTAATGATTTCGACCTGCCGAGCCTCCACGGCCCGCCTGATGATGGAGGCATCGAAATACGAGCGGAAACTTTCCGGGAAGAGAGAAATGATTTCAAAACGCATACGCTTCATATATTTATATTCCGGAACATACTTTCTTCCGCCTCACACAGTACCGCCCGCAACTCATCCACAAGAGGATGTATCATCCGGCGTGAGAGTATCCCGAGTACCGAATGATAGAACCAGGAAGTCTCCTCTTTCCCCGCCGGAAAAGTCTTCCAAATCGAATCCCCTCTCTCAAGGTACCCATCCATGAGTGAACGAAGATTATGTATCTTATCCGCAGCGGCAATCATCAGTCCTTCAGATGAATCATCCTCCAATCTCCGGAGATACCCTTCTTTACGCTCTTTCCACTGCTTTTTCCGAGAATTCCCATACGGAAAAAAACGGATCTGATCTTCAACTTCGTGATCCTCAGTCACCTCCCTGACGATAGCATAGACACGTTCGCCGAATTCCGCCCGCATCCGTTCAGCCCCGTAACTCGGGACGTCCTCAAGAACATCATGCAGAAGTCCGGCGCATATCACATCCTCATCCTCAGAATAATGAGCGAGCAAAAACGCCACCGCAAAAGGGTGTACAATATATGGCGCACCTCCGGCCTTTCGTTTTTGATGCCGATGCAACTCGGCCGATCGGACGATCGCTCTCTCGATTTTCCGTGTCAGTAACATAATACGGGTAAAAAATGGTCCCTTGCCAGCGATAAAGCCCCAGCCTACAATACAGTATAGCTCATCCGCTAAAAAAATAGCTATGCAACAGACAGTCGCCGTGATCGGCCTCGGATATGTCGGTCTTCCTCTTGCAGTACGTGCCGTCGAGCGGGGATATTCCGTTATCGGTTTCGACACACATCAGGAAAAAATCGCCCGGATCAACAAACAGGAGTGCCCGATCGAAGACGCCGCACTGGATTCCCTTCTAAAAAAATTCCCCTTCGAAGCAACCAATCAACCGGAACGCCTCAGCGAAGCGGACATCGTTCTCATTTGCGTTCCCACCCCGGTCGATGAGATGTACTATCCAGACCTGGAGCCCGTCATCTCCGCCGCCACGCTCTCGGCTACCCATCTCAAACCGGGAGCGCTCGTCATACTCGAATCTACGGTGAATCCCGGAGTTTCAGAAGAAGTCATTCTCCCGATTTTCGAAAAACATGGCCACCGGATCAACAAGGATGTGTTCCTTGCTCACTGTCCGGAACGGATCAACCCGGGCGATGAAAAATGGAATGTCACCAATATCCCTCGCGTCGTCGGATCCGTCGATCCTTCGGGACTCGAGAAAGCTCTCGCCTTTTACCGTTCCATTGTAGACGGTGAGATCCGTCCTATGAAATCCATACGCGAAGCAGAAGCAGTCAAGGTCGTCGAGAATTCCTTTCGGGACATCAACATCGCTTTCGTCAATGAGCTCGCCAGATCGTTCGACGTCCTCGGTATCGACGTCAAGGATGTAATTCAGGGAGCCGCAACCAAACCGTTCTCATTCATGCCTCACTACCCATCCTGCGGTGTCGGCGGCCACTGTATACCCGTCGATCCCTACTACCTCATCGAACGGGCGAAAAAGTCCGGATTCGATCACCGTTTCCTGAAGATCGCCCGTGAAATCAACAACGCGATGCCGGCATATTCCGTCGAACTTCTCCAGGACCTCCTCAATGAGATGAAGCTTCCGCTCAATGGGACCGTCGTCGGCGTTCTCGGTCTCGCTTACAAAGCGAATATCGACGATCTCCGTGAATCACCGGCGCTCCGCATCATCGAGCATCTCAAGCATCACAAGGCAGAAGTGATCACCTATGATCCACATTTACCTGCCATCTCCACGGAATCATCAATAGAGACATTCCTCGAAAAATCCACTGCACTCATCCTTGCGACCAATCACCGGGAATTCACTGAAACGATTACCCCGGAGCTTCTGAAACGGCACCATATCGAGGTTATCGTAGACGGAAAGAATTGCCTCGACAAGACCGGGTTTCTCGAAGCCGGAATCCGCTACAAAGGCATCGGCCGATAACCACACTCTGACGAGAAATCGGGCCTATGTTTTCACTCCTCAAACACTTTCTTTGGCTTATCCATATCGGAGCGATAGCCTATTTCGTAATGACCTATTTCGGCTACGATATCAACTGGCACCATTTCGACGAACAGAAAAGGGCCTGCGAAGAGCGTCTCGCTAAGTGCCGCCATGACCTCATCGAAACCGGTATCGAAGGTGCCAAAGAAAAGTGCGACTGGAAATGTGCGGATATAAGCCCGAAACTTCTCATACGCGAGAAAGAAACCCTTCCCCACGAAGAAGATTCCCCCACTAAAACACCAGAACCCGCAAAAAATCCAGAAAATGGTACAATGGGAGAGAAAGAAACGCCATAATCCTAACATCACGCTATGCGTCTCATCGTCAATATCCCCGCCTACAATGAAGAGGAAAAGATTCAGGAAACCATCAAACGTATCCCACGCCGTTTCGAAGGAATCAGCGAGGTACTCATCCAAGTAGTCGATGATGGTTCCTCAGACCAGACTGCGCATGCTGCAAAGGAGGCTGGGGCTGATTTTGTCTTGCTTCACGGAATCAATCGACGTCTCGGCGTCATGTTCGCTACCGCAAGCGAGAATGCCCTAAAAGAAGGCGCCGATATCATGGTCAATATCGATGCGGACGGACAGTTCGACCCAGATGAAATACCCAAACTTCTGCATCCGATCCTCACCAATCAGGCCGACATGGTGATCGGTGATCGTTTCTCCCAATCTACCGCTAAAAATATCCCTTGGATCAAAGACTTCTTCAACCGACTCGGTGCTTCGCTCGTCGGCTCATTCCTCAATATCAAGACGGATGACCTCACCTGTGGTTTTCGGGCGCATAATCGCGAAACACTGCTCCGACTCAATAACCCAGCCGGTTTCACCTATACCCAGGAAACCATCATCGATGCTATTGGAAAAAATCTCCGTGTCGTTTGGGTTCCGGTACAGGTGACCTACTTCGCCGATCGGAAATCGAAAATCGTCAAAAGCGTATACAGCTTCGTAAACAACAGCGCTCGCATCATCCTCAAGGCCGTACGCGATGTCCGTCCCCTCAAATTTTTCGGCATTCCCGGGTTGATCCTGATCGCGATTTCGATCGGCCTGTTCCTCGCCTTCCTCGCCAATTATTTCCAAGATTTCAAGATTACACCGTATCGGAACTATCTCCTCTCCTCACTTGCCACCTTTGTCATCGGGCTCCAATGCTTCGTTTTCGCACTTATCGCCGATATGATCAAGACGAACCGTCGCCTGACGGAAGACATGATCTATCTCTTCAAAAAAGAGAAGTACAAACGATAAGAGCACTTCCTGAAAACATGGATTCTTTTTTTCCTTATGAACATACTTTTCGTGTCGAGAGCCTTTCCCCCTATCACGGGTGGGATTGAAAACCAGAACGCCGCCCTGGCCGAATGGCTTCCGAAATTCGCCAAAACGAGATTCATCATCAATCGCCATGGGAAAACCGCACTTCCCTGGTTTCTACCCTTCGCACTCTTCAAGACATGTCTCCTCATGTTCCGCTCGGACATCCTTGTCCTCGGTGACGGTGTTCTGGCTCCCATCGGAGCAGTCATCCGGATACTCTTCCCACGAAAAAAGGTTGTGACCATACTTCACGGCCTCGATATCACCTATTCCCTTCCCTTCTACCAGCGCTTTTGGGTCCATGGCTTTCTCCGCCTGCTCGACGGATACTTCTGCGTCAGCACTCACACCGAAACCCAAGCAATACGGCACGGTGTGAATGCTCGGAAATGTTTCGTCATCCCGAACGGTGTCGAGACCGAACGCTTCATCAGCAAGCGGGACCGTGACAGACTCGAAACCATTCTCGGTCGTTCACTGGAAGGAAAAATCGTACTTCTCACGCTTGGCCGTCTCGCCAAACGGAAAGGTGTCGCCTGGTTCATACAACATGTACTGCCCCGACTCAATGGCAACATCCTCTACGTCGTCGCCGGATCAGGTCCAGAAGAACTCGCTATCCGCGAAACGGCCGTGAAAGCCAATCTCGATGCGCGCGTGATACTCCTCGGACGCGTCTCGCAGGATGATGTCCTGACTCTTCTAAACTCATCGGATATCTTCGTACAACCGAATATCCATGTCTCTGGGGATATGGAAGGATTCGGTATCGCGGTCATCGAAGCCGGTTCCGCGGGACTTCCAGTCGTCGCATCGGATCTCGAGGGACTAAGAGATGCCGTCAGACAAGGAGAAAACGGCTTCCTCGTCAAACCAGAACAGGCAGACGGCTTCATCCGCACCATCAACGAACTCGCTGAAAATAATACCGAGCGCCAGAGATTCGGAGAAAAGGCTGCCCGCTTCGTCGAAAACACCTTCCACTGGAATATGGTCACGAAAAGATATATCGAGACGCTTGAGAAAATACTCAGACGATAATCTTTCTCCCACAATATGATTCCTCTTGTTCAAACCTTCCTCTTTCTCGGCACTCTCTCTCTTTTCCTCGGAGCCGGCCTTGTCGTTTCCCGTCTCTTTTTCGCCTCTCACCGACCTTCCTTTTTCATCGAAACACTGCTTTTCTCTTTCACCCTCGGTATTGCCCTCATCGATTTCTTCATGCTTCTGATAGGAAAAATCGGCATTCCTCTCGAGAGACTAACCATTTCGCTTTTCCTCATAAGCATTTCTACCTTTGGCGGCATAGCATGGTATCGGAAACACCACCAAAAAAGTCCCTCCGATAAAATCCATTCCCAGCCATTCCTCAGATCGAAACCGGAGCGCTTCCTCTTCTTCGCTCTCTTTGCACTGACACTCTTCCTCAAAACCCTCTACCTCTCGAACGCTATCGTTCCGACCGCGACCGATCTCGGACACCACCTTTACTGGACCAAGGTCATCACCGAAACCCACCGCCTTCCCGTTTATCAGGAACGAAAAGTCATCGACCAGCCAGGAAATATCCAGCTTGCCGATCCTGAACCGATCGCTGACTTTATCATCGGGGAGCATCTCCCGCTCGCCGCACTCGCCCTGCTTACGGGAGCTGATTTCTTCTCTGCCTTCCCCGTAACGTTTCTTCTCCTCATCAACCTTCTCAGCCTCCTAGCACTAGCCATCCTCACCTACAGAATCGTGGAGACATCCCCGATCCGACAGCTGCTCCGACCGGAACTCGCAACTCTTTCCCTCCTCTTCCTGTGTGGACCGCTCTACACCCTCGCTTCTCCTCAGGCCAAGTTCGTCTCCGGAGGCGTCATCGGCAACATCATGGGAAATCTCCTTATTCCTCTCATCCTTATCCTTTTCCTGCGTGCATTCCAAGAAAAAGATCACCGTCTCCTTGGCCTCGGACTCCTCTTCACCTTCACTCTCGCCTACACCCATCACCTTTCGATGCTCGTACTCCTCTTCGTCCTCATAGGAACTAGCATCCTTTTGATCATAAGCTTCGCCGGTCATCTGAGGACGCTCTTCTCCCGTATCACTGCCATTCTCTTCCGGCCAACTCCGCTTATCCTACTCTTATTTTTAGGCCTCTT
This sequence comes from uncultured Bdellovibrionales bacterium, assembly GCA_964395165.1. Classification (GTDB taxonomy): domain Bacteria; phylum Patescibacteriota; class Minisyncoccia; order Moranbacterales; family UBA1568; genus JAGOSP01. Next base: position 12,111 of record CAYMZY010000018.1, read on the forward strand.
TTTCTTTCTTGTAGCAATGCCGACTTATATCGAAACACATGCTGTCGGAACGGCACTCGGAACCCCGACCAAACTCACCCGTGTCGGTCTCACTCTCACCCAGATCACCGAAACATCAGGGGGAGCCCGTTTCGCCCTCAGCATCGTCGGCCTCATCCTCGTCTCCGCCGCTTTCCGCCGTTCCTTTTCCATCAGCCTGATACTCGCCTGGATCCTCGTCCTTTTCATTATGACATTCCGCCCAGACTGGGTGTTCCTCGACATCCCCTCCAACCGTATTGGCACCTATCTCTCTTTTCCTATCGGAGTGATCGGAGCTATCGGACTTGCCTGGCTCATCAACATTTTCCGCAATCATCGAAACTCCCCCCTCTCTATCCTGCTCCTGGCAATCCTTCTCGGATATTCCGTCTCCTCCGGTTTCGCCGATAACGGAAAGACGTTGCTCGCCACACCGAAATCCGAAGCGACACTCGAGACATTTGCAGCTGCCGACTTCCTTTCCCGAAGAACCAACCTAAGTGATGTCGTCCTGAAGGATCACAATTACATAGTCGCTGATGCCTGGATAAAACACTTTTTCCTGCGGGATTACTTCTTCCCCCTTTCCCGCGGATACTTCAGCCGGTATGAAAACAACGACCACGAGCGTTGTACTCTCGACATGATCGCCATCCCGAATACGCCGCGCGCGAAAGACTGTTTCCGGGGAACCGGTGTCAACTACATCCTTGTCAACCCACAGTTCGATGCCCCGCAGTTCGAAAAGTCACCTGATTTCTCCCGTGTCTATTCCTCCGATAAGATTCACATCTATGCACGCTGACTCCCTCCTCAAAAGACACCTCTCCTCCTTCCTGATGGCCGGCCTTGTATTCTTTGCGGTCGCCTACCTTTTCATGAAGAATGACCGAGAACTCGATCCAGATTATCAGAAGGACTGGTGGACGCTTTCTTTCAACACCCTTCCCGCTCCGAAGGATCTTCAATTCACCATCACGAACCACACCAAAACAGAAAGTTTCACCTACACCATCAAGGATGGATCCAGTATCCTCGAAACGGAAAAAATCGATGTCCCGAAAGGCGCCAGTCGCACCATCCAACCACAGCATCTCCCACGGGAACCGGATGTGACCCAACCCCGTACCGAACGGGAGATAATCGCCTGGCCGACCGATTCACCACAGAACACGTTCTCCATCTATCAAAAGTAATGCAGATCTGAATTAAACTCCTACCGGATATTCGAATTCTCTTTCTCTTCCCGTGCTATAATAAAGAACATACTTGACTTCACCCAATATGAACACGAAGATTTTCAAGGCTTACGATATCCGCGGCGTCTACGGTACCGATTTCGATGAAACTGATGCCTACGCCATCGGACGAGCCACGGTCGACTTTCTCGGATGTCAGCGCCTAGCCGTCGGACGCGATGCTCGAGTATCCTCACCCGTACTCTTCGAAGGCTTCACGCGGGGAGCGATGGAAGCTGGAGCTGACATTCTCGATCTTGGCGTCATCACCACTCCGATGGTCTACTTTGCCGCCGGCCGCCTCGATATCGATGCTGCCATTTCCATCACTGCCTCCCACAATCCACCGGAATACAACGGGATGAAGATCTGCCTACGCGGAGCCCTCCCGGTCGGCGAAGCTTCCGGTCTCTCAGCGATACGAGACATCGTCCTTAAGGGAGAATTCAAAACCCCGGAAAAAATCGGATCTCTCATCCCCGAAGATATCAAACCAGCCTACTACGGGTTTTTCGCTTCTTTCGCCGAACTCAAAAACCATCATTTCTCGCTCGTTATCGACACCGCCAACGCAATGGGGGTACTCGAATTACCTATCTACGAACAGCTTTTCGAGAACCTCAACATGATTCGTCTGTACGATGACCTAGCGCACCCCTTCTCGGCACATGAAGCCAATCCACTCAAAACGGAAACACTCGATGAACTGCGGGCACGAGTCCTCACGGAAAAGGCCGATCTTGGCATCGCCTATGACGGGGACGCCGATCGCATCGGTTTCGTCGATGAAATGGGCCAAATCATTCCAATGGATCTCATCACCGCACTGCTGGCCAAGGAAGTCCTGAAGAAAAAACCAGGCGCCACCATTCTGTATGACCTCCGATCCTCGCGTTCCGTCAAAGAGTTCATCGAGGAGAACGGTGGTCAGGCACTCGAATGCCGCGTCGGACATGCTTTTATCAAGCAGCAGATGCGTGAAGCCGGGGCTATCTTCGCCGGCGAACTCTCCGGACACTACTACTTCGAAGAAAACTCCCTCGCCGAGGCCGGAACGCTTCCCGCCCTTCTCCTTCTCAACCTCATGGCCGAGACCGGCCAACCCATCTCCGCCCTCGTCGCGGAAACCAAGCGCTACTGTCATTCCGGTGAGATCAACAGCGAAGTGACAGACAAAGATGCTGTCCTGGCCAAGCTCCGCGCCCACTATGCTGATGGGAAACAGCATGAACTCGATGGCCTCAAGGTCGACTATCCGGACTGGTGGTTCAATGTCCGTCCGTCCAATACCGAACCGCTCCTCCGGCTTAACCTCGAAGCGGCCACACCCGAACAGATGGCCGCCAAACGCGACGAGCTTCTCAATCTCATCCGTTCCTAGATCATTTAGCGGTTCAACCGCTAAAAAGTCGCTTGAATAAGAAATTTATTATCTGTTTCCGTTCTCTTCTCGACTGGAATGCGCGCATCTGCTTGTCAAAAAGAATCAGGTCCTTTATACTGTCAGACAAGCGTATGGTAATCAGAGGAAACATCATTCACGCCCTGAAGCGACCGAGGCACGACGGCTTTTTCCCCGCTTCCAATAGTGTCTTCCCTCTATCCCGGTAATCGGGATTTTTTTTCGCCCATACGCGATAACACGTGTTCCTTACCAAACTACCGACCACCAAGGAGAAAACCGTGAACGCTGCACCTCAAGCCCACGTCTGCCCCCTACTTGTCAACAAACAAAGACTCGGGGAAGATGACCGCCGATGCCACATACCGGCCATTCGGATTCGCTTCCTCGATGCGAATCCGGACAATAAAGCATGCCATGACGGTGACTGCTGCCTTGCCTGCAAATATTTCCCGGAAAAAGCACACCAAGAGGTATCCATCCGCAATGACCTGGAAAGAAGACGGGAGAAAAACCGAAGAAGAACGCTTACTCGGAAACTCATCGAAAAAGCGAAAGGAAATACGCAAGATGACAACCGTTCATCGACGACTCCGTAGCCAGAAAAAAAAATCACCTGCAGGTGATTCGAATGCTTATTTCCGAGACCGTCAATGCGCGGTCTCGTTTTCTTTTTCTTCCTGCCAAGCGAGATACCCTCCTTCGAGATTTTCCGTTTCGACACCCGCTCCCAAGCAGATTGCCTGCGCCCGGCTCGAACGTCCGCCTGAACGGCACGAAAGCACCACCCGGGCCTGTCCTGACTGCAAACCAACCATCCCCAGCAGTTCCTCAAAACGCGTCTTCACCTCCGTCTCCGGCAATACCTGAAGGACGCTCAGTGGTAGATTGACATAATATGGGGCCTCGGGTGACAACAATGGCGCTACGGCTACCTCATCGCACTCACGGACATCCACAATCAACACATCACTTCGACCATGACCCAGCATGGCTTTCAAGTCTTTCACCGATATCATTTTCATATCACATACTCATCAACTCCGTATTCCGATTTTTTCATCAGGCAACCTTCCGCTTAAGCCACTCCTTGTTCTCTGGTTCTTCGTCTTCCCCGGGGACACCAAGCGATACCGTCTCCTCGAGAAGGTCACCGTCCGCGCCTCTCGTTTCAGTGCTCATAATCTCATGCAGTACTTTCTCCCCATCATCAGGATTCGGAGCAGCCTTTGCCTCAATCGACTCTCCCTTTGCCTTAAATTGAAAAACATTGTCCGGAATCTCCATATAGATTTTCTTACCGTTACGTATATCGTTACTTACGAATTGATGAATCCGACCCGATCACGCACCAGACGCATCTTCTCAAAAGCGAGCGGACGCACCTTCTCGGCGCCACCGCGCAACACGACCAGCGTTTCCTCATCCGTGATTCGCGCCAAGCGTTCCTGGAATGGCATCAGAAAACCGATGATAACCTCAGCCAAATCCGTCTTGAAATCCCCGTAGCCTTTCCCTGCATACGAAGCCGCGACTTCCTGCGGTGTCTTGCCTGAAAAAAGCGCGTAGATATTGAGGAGATTCTTCAGAGCTGGCTTCTCGTCGCTATACACAATTTCACTCCCTGAGTCCGTTACTGCCTTCTTGATTTTCCGCCGTATCGTATCGGCATTATCAGTCAATGCGATGAAATTGTACTCACTTGAAGCAGATTTCGACATCTTTTTGGTTGGGTCATCGAGCGCCATAATACGGGCACCTTCCCGAGTGATCTTCCCTTCCGGAACCCGGAATGTCTCCCCGAAACGCTCATTGAAACGCCGCGCCAGAGTCCGCGCCAGCTCAATATGCTGCAGCTGATCCTCCCCAACCGGCACCACGGCCGTATCGTAGAGCAAGATATCCGCCGCCATGAGCACAGGATAATCAAAAAGCCCGACACCCGTCGTCTCACGATCACCCTTGGCTGACTTATCTTTGAACTGAGTCATTTTCTCCAGGTCTCCCAACCGAGCAATCGTATTCAGTATCCACATGAGCTCGGTATGTTCCGGTACCTGCGACTGGATGAAAAGGGTGCATTTTTTTGGATCAATTCCCGCTGCCAGATAGATTTTCGCTATCTCGAGTGTCTTCTGGCGAAGTGTCTCTGGATTCTGCGGCACGGTGATGGCATGCTGATCTACGATACAAAAAATCGCCTCGTACTCATCCTGAATCGGAAGCCACTGCGCGATGGCTCCCAGATAATTTCCGATATGGAGATTCCCTGACGGTTGAATCGCTGAAAACAAGCGTAATTTTTCCATACATTCATTTACCAAATATCCCCTCCATTGTACCCGACCCCCTTTTTTTAAGCAAAACCAAAAAAGTCATCCAAAGCAACTCATTGGATACGCAGCACTACCGAAAATACGCATCACTCCACCCATTCGGTATAAGCTATTCCTTAAATACCAATAAAACAATGTGGTAAAAAACACGTTACCCGAAGGGAAACCGCATCGTGATTATCTTTCAACAAAATACCCACCTTACCTGATTTTCTCCGAATTATGGTTTTATATTTTACTTAAGATAAGCCTTGAATTTTCGTCATCAACAGGCATTGACAAGTATATAAAAAGTACTATAATCTTTTCAGAAAGATAAGTACTTTTAAAAGTACAAGTTATTCCCCCACCATATAGGAGACCCTTCCGTGAAGATATTTCTTGCTTTTTTCGTTTTACTTTCCCTCTCAGTCTCGGCAACCGCTCAGTCGATTGCCAACCCAAATATCACCGTCGGTGATTGGTGGGAATTCAAAAGTCCCAAAGGGACTGTCACTCCCCTCGTCGTGAGCCGAGTCAGCCCCGATGGGTTTTCTATTCTCAACAAGAATACCCACCAGGAAAGTACCTACACCCCTTCGTTCAATAAACTAAGCGGGTATTATCTAAAAAATGGGGAACCAGTCTCGTACACTCCTCACAACTACAATTTCGAGTTCCCCCTCCACCCAGGAAAAACTTGGAAACAGCGAGTGACATCGAAAACCAGCGAGAAGGAGCTGACCTACACCGTTCAAGCAAACGTGATTGCCTGGGAAGAAATTGAGATCTCGGACAATGGCCAGTCGAAACGGCTCCAAGCTCTCAAAATCGATTACCAACACGGGGATGTTGCGAGCACCTGCTGGTACTCACCGGAGGCGAACAATGTCGTCAGATGCGTCTCTCCTTTCCCTGGACAAACTTTTGAAACCATCGGCTTCGGAAAATCCTGAAAGATAGCCCAGGAAAGAAACTATTCACCAAAAAAAGCCGCCTCTCAGGAGAATTCAAACTCTGATGGGCGGCTTTTAACTTCGAATCAACGTACCTGTTCAATGAATAAGCGAGATATCAGCCCCTCTCGATTTCAATGCTTCCTTGAATTCAGGTACGATTGACGCTATGGACACAATATCGATCCGACTATCTATATTCCTTATCGAATTTCTCAACCAGGAACCTATCAAGGGTTAGGAAAGGTTACTTTTTTTCATTGCAAAAATTTCGTTTGCGAATGTCGGCACCAGGAATATTCCCGTTTCCCGATCGTATGCTATCTTATTCGTGATACGTTCCTTCGTCTGGAATACGCCCAGCACTTCACCCGTCTCCGGATCAATCTCGAATAACCTCGCGTTATTCGATCCGATATACA
>CAYMZY010000019.1:0-17267 GCA_964395165.1 uncultured Bdellovibrionales bacterium
CACCCAGTCTCCTCGACGCGCGCCCGCGCTTCCGCCATACTTTTCACGTCCCCGTTTCCCAGAATGAAAACGCCTGATCCGCGAGCCAGTTCAACGGCTCTGGTCACGTGTTCCCATTGTGCCGGAACCAACGACATCTCTTTCTTCGTTCGTGCATGTACGGTAATTGCAGCTGGTTGTGCATCCAAAAGCGCTGGCAACCACGTCTCAAGCTCATTCGTATTAAATCCAATTCGTGTTTTCACCGAGACAGGAATCTGATCAGCCGCACCTTCTTTCGCGGCGACGATGAGCGCTTGGGCGAGTACCGGATCCTGCATCAGCTTCGCTCCTGCCCCCTGCTTCATGATACTCTTGTCCGGACAACCCATATTGATATCGAGTCCGTCGAAACCGAGTTCGGCGATCAGGGCCGCGGCTTCGCGCATCCGCTCCGGATGAGCGGTGAATACCTGCGCCACGATCGGCCGTTCCGCTCCGGTATAGAGTAGGTCCGTCATCAACACCTGACGTCCCACGGGATGACAAAGACCATCAGCCGAAACGAATTCCGTCCACGTCACATCCGGCTTCCCGTAACGAGCAAACAAACGCCGAAAAGCCGCGTCTGTCACATCCGCCATCGGAGCCATCGCGAAGAAAGGTTTCGGCAATTGTGTCCAGAAATTCCGCATAGGAAAACAGTCTATCTTACTTCCGAATGACGAGCAATGCCTCTCGCCAAGCTTTCCATCCAAGCCGATCATTCATCCGTCCCGCTGTCACCATTCAGGAAGAACACGAGAAGTCCTGCATAGCATATCCGGGAACACCGGAATCGGAAAAAGTTCTTCTATGCTCTCACCGGATAATCCTGATTTTTTCGAAAGCGAATTCCTCCGTAATCGACAAGAAATTCCATAGGATTTTACGCGCGTGCGGCACCCACTCAAGCGATAAGAGAAAATCATCCACACTCCCGGGAACATATTCCGGATACAGACGCACCCGTTCCTCATGATCGTGCCGATCGAGTTCCGGATGGAATTGCACACCGTATATCCGCGTCTTGTATCGGAAAGCCCCGACACGCGACCGACTACCGCGCGCCAGGAGCACTGCCTCCTTCGGTACCCGAAGCGCACTGTCCCGATGCATAAAAAATGCTTTCCAATCATCGGGTACTCCAGCGAAAAGAGGGTCCCGTTGTCCCTCCGACGTCATGCGGACCGGAAACGAACCGCTCTCCGACTGCTCCGGATCAGCGACGACCCTCTCGCCGAGAAAGGTCACCAATAACTGATGCCCGAAACAGATGCCGAGCGTCGGCACATCATGTTCGAAAAGATACCAGATGAAAGACTGGACACGCTCGAGCATCGCCCGGTGTTTCTCTTCGTTCTCCGGAGAACTATTGCCACCGAAATAGAATTCGGCCGATCCCCCGAGTATCACTCCCTGGAAATCGGAAAGTGACGTCTCGGGACGCGCGAAAAAGAAATCGTTCCGGGCGTCAAAAGCATCCTGAAAAACGATACTCGGAACTGAACCGTCCGATTGCGCGAGCTTCTCCCGAATCGCGATCCGCTCGAGCTTTTTTCCTTTCTCATCAGCCCGGAACTGCACCATGAGAAGCGGCTTCATCGTTTCCATACGTTTTCCCGAAACTTTTTTCCTTCAAACTTTACTATTATATCACACTTACAACGCTCTGTCTATTTCCCGTGTCTCCTTGACTTTTTACCGTCTTTCTTCTAATATGGACTAAATAAGTCCATATTTATGCGTGCCTCAAAAAAAGCCTATTACGGCCTCAGGGCGGCGGCGGCGCTCGGGAAACACGGCGGAGAACTTTCCGTCCATGAGCTTGCGCGTGTCGAAGAGATGCCGGAAGACTACCTCCATAAAATCCTCCAGTCTCTCCGGAAAGCCGGACTGGTCATGGCTGCCAAGGGTCAAGGAGGCGGCTACTCGCTCGCCCGGGATACCGCTGAGATCTCCGTCTGGGATATCGTCACGGCGCTCGATGGAGGCTTCAAGAATTTCTCCCCGCCCAAACTCTCCCGCACGTCCCCCTATCCCAAACTCACTCACTGTCAGACCAATCAGGTCTGGAAATCTCTCGAACAGAGCATCGAAAACGCCCTCACCCAGATGACCCTCGCAGAACTCCTCACTTCCTCGTATCGAAATGATACACCCAAGAAATAATCCTATGCTTTCCATCGAACATCTTACCGCTTCCATCGAAAAGAAGAGAATCCTCGACGATATCTCCTATTCTTTCGATCCCGGAAAGACATACGCCATACTCGGACCGAACGGCTCCGGAAAATCGACGCTGGCGAGCATCATCATGGGACACCCGGACTTCACGCTCACCCGCGCCAGCAAGCTTCTCTGGAACGGAAAAAGTCTCAAAAACCTCTCACCGGATAAGCGCGCTCAGCTCGGTCTCAGCATGACCTTCCAGAATCCGCTGACACTTTCAGGAATTTCCGTCCGCGATCTTCTTCGCTCGGCCCTCGAAAAGAAATATGATGTCTTCGCACTCTACCAAAAAATCCAGATGGCGGCGAAATCCCTCCATATCAAGGATGAGCTTCTTTCTCGTTCGCTGAATGACGGATTCTCTGGCGGAGAGAAAAAGAAACTGGAAGCGCTGCAGATAGCCCTCATCGAACCGAAATTCGTCCTGTTCGACGAGATCGATACCGGTGTCGATGTTGATGCCCTGAAGACCATAACGCTTTTTCTCAAACGATCACTCCCGAAAGAAAGCACACTCGTTTTCATCACGCACTCAGCTAAACTCCTCAAATACATGCGACCTGACGAAGTGCTGGTCATCAAGGGTGGTCGCCTGGTCGCTTCCGGCGGCCCAGCTCTCGCGGCAGCCATCGAAAAGAACGGGTTTTCGGACCTTTGAACCGAGACTCGCATCTTCGTTACGGGTAATCAAGAACCATGTCAAAACGCAAGCCAACTGAAAAGGTAGACCTCGGCGATTACCGCTTCGGTTTCGCCATGCCCGAACGCTCGGTCAATAGGACGAAACTCGGACTTTCCGCCGAAATCGTCTCCGAAATTTCGGGAATCAAGAAGGAATCCGCATGGATGCGGAAATTCCGTTTGGCATCCTACGAACGTTTCGTTTCACTCCCACTACCATCCTGGGGAGCCAATCTTTCTCCGATTGATTTCGACGCGATCACTTACTATCTCCGGGCGACCGATATGCAGTCCAAGACCTGGGACGAACTCCCTCCTGAAATCAAGGAAACCTATGACCGCATCGGTGTTCCGGAGGCCGAAAAGAAATTTCTCGCCGGAGTCTCCGCCCAATACGAAAGCGAGGTCGTCTATGAAAGCATCGAAAAAACGCTTTCAGCCAAAGGAGTGATCTTTTGTGATATGGATACGGCAGTCCGTAAGTATCCCACACTCGTCAAGGCATATTTCGGTACCCTTATCCCACCGCATGACAACAAATTCGCCGCACTGAATTCGGCCGTCTGGTCTGGCGGCTCCTTCGTCTATGTCCCGAAAGGCGTCAAAGTAGAGCTGCCGCTTCAGGCCTATTTCCGCATCAACTCAGAATCCTTCGGTCAGTTCGAACGTACTCTCATCATCGCGGATGAAGGAAGTTCCGTGCACTATGTCGAAGGCTGTACCGCACCCATCTACCGCACCAGCTCACTCCATTCGGCCGTCGTCGAAATCTTCGTCAAGAAGAACGCCCATGTCCGATACACCACGGTTCAGAACTGGAGCAAGAACATCTACAATCTCGTCACCAAACGCGCCCGCGCCGAAGAGAATGCGACCATGGAATGGATAGACTGCAACATCGGATCCGGAGTCACAATGAAATATCCGGCCGTCTACCTGGCTGGACGCGGCGCCCGAGGTGAAGTTCTCTCCATCGCCTATGCCGGAACAGACCAGCATCAGGATGCCGGAGCCAAAATGATCCATCAGGCTCCCGATACCACCTCACGCATCGTCTCCAAATCCATCAGCAAAGACGGCGGACGCACCAGCTATCGCGGCCTCGTACATATCGGACGCGGGGCGACTGGAGCCAAGACATCGGTCGTCTGCGATGCCCTCCTCCTCGATCCACTTTCCCGTTCTGACACCTACCCGACCATGCGGATCAACGAATCCTCAGCCCAGGTTGAGCACGAGGCCACCGTCGAGAAGATCTCCGCCGAGAAACTCTTCTATCTGCAGAGCCGTGGCATCAAAAAATCCGATGCTGAAGGACTGCTCGTCAACGGGTTTCTCGATCCGGTCATCAAGGAAATTCCTCTCGAATACTCCATCGAGCTCACCCGTCTCATGCAACTCGAAATGGAAGGCAGCGTCGGATGAAAAAAATACCAATGACCCGCGAACAAGAGTCCTCCATTCCAAGTTTAAAATAATCGGGACACTGGGATACATTTTTTCCTCGCGACGTGTTCGGAAACACCAGCATCAGAAAAAATGTATCCCAGTGTCCCAGCACAACAAACGTACTTTCCATACCACGACAAAACACAAAACCAATCTGACATTTTTCCAATATACGTTGTGAGTTATAAGTTGTAAGTCATAGGTTATCAGTTAGAAGTGAGAAGTATGTTCTCTTTCCGCGACATCACACACGATACACAGACGACCTACCGCCTCGCCGCCGACGAGCAGACGGTGTTTTTTCTTCATAACCGCGGTGGCAATATCTCCTTCGAACTCACCGGCCCCCGAGCGGAAGCGCACATCTTCGCCCTGTTCGACCTCGCTCTAGATGACCGGATCGAAAGCTCTATCCACCAGATCCATCAGGCGCCAGAAACTGTTTCTTCCTTCACCGGGCGGAGTCTCCTTTCCGATGCAGCCGCCTGCGACTGGAAAGGTTCACTTTCTCTTTCCAAGGATGCGCCCCGATCCAGCGGGCACCAGGAAATGCGCCATCTCCTCCTCTCACCCGATGCCAAAGCCTTTTCGCTTCCCTCGCTCGAAATCGAAACTGATGATGTCCGCTGTGGCCACGCGGCCACCATGAGCGCGCCCGATCCGGAGCAACTCTTCTTTCTCCGAAGCCGCGGCCTCTCCGAACCAGCTGCCATCAGTCTCATCGCCCAAGGATTCAGCCACAACCTCTTCGAAAAAATCCGGGCACTCGGAATCGATTTCCCTGTTCCCGAAACTACTCATTCGAAAAAACGTATGCGAATTTCCTAAAAATGAACCCGAACACGAGAAAACGAGCTTTTTCCGGTGTCCCGTGTTTCTGAACACAGAGTAAAAAAGTTTGTTATCCTACACTCAACCACGCCTCATCTCTTTTCCTCCCTTTCTATGCCAAGCACTCATACCATCAAACACCAGTTTCCCCTCTTCGACCGGCATCCGAGCCTGGTCTATTTGGACGCGGGCGCGACCTGTCCCAAGCCGCAAGAGGTCATCGCCGCCGAGCGAGAATACGAGGAAGCGTTTTCGACCAATGTCGGACGGGGACTCTATCCCCTCGCCGAAGCGACAACGAAGCGATTCGAGACCGTCCGCTCACAAGTCGCCCGATTCATCGGGGCCAAAAATGAACACGAGATTATCTTCACTTCCGGCACGACCGCCTCGCTCAATCTCGCGGCCGTTCTGCTCGCTCCTACACTCCGATCGGGTGACCATATCATCACCACCGAACTCGAGCATCACTCGAACTCCCTCCCTTGGATCGAACTTGCTCACACCAAAAACATCCCACTCCGTCTCATCCCCTTCACCGAAGAAGGGAGTATCGACACCGACCAACTCATCGAGCTCATCGATTCCAAAACGAGGATAGTCACCCTCTCAGCTCTTTCCAATGTCTTCGGAACTCTGAATCCGATCACCGACATCATCAAAGACATCCGCAATAAGAACCCGCAGACAGTCATCATCATCGATGCCGCGCAGATGGTCGGCCATTTCCCGATCGATGTCGCGCTGTGGGACGCCGACCTGGTCGCCTTCTCAGGACACAAAATGTACGGTCCCACCGGCACTGGCATACTCTTTGGGAAACACACATTACTTGAGACACTCAAGCCGGTCGTTTTTGGTGGTGGCATGGTCGTCGATGCCTGTGCAGATCCGACCGAATACAAAGAGAGTCCTTTCTGTTTTGAAGCCGGCACACCAAATATCTCTGGGGTCATCGGTCTCGGTGCCGCCATCACGTTTCTCGAACACATCAGTTTTGAAACACTCCGCACACACGAACAAAGCCTGGTCACTCTCACCCTCGATCGGCTGCACGAAACCTTTGGAAATCAGATCCATATCCTCGGAACAGATGCTATTGAAAAACGAGGCGGCCTCATCTCCTTCGTTCTCGATGGAATCCATCCGCATGACCTGGCGCAGGTCCTTGGCGAGCAAAACATATGTATCCGCGCCGGCGAGCATTGTGCCGCCGCGCTCCATCGGAAACTCGGACTCCCTGCGACGGCTCGCATCAGCTTCGGAATGTATAACACTGAAGAGGATGTCGAAAGGCTCATCACGGGTATTAAAAACGCCTTTGAAATTTTCGGATAAACCACACAGGATTCTCATCTGAAAATTGGGATTTTGAATTTTGAACATATCATACCTATGTCTCTCTACCAGGCCCTCATACTCGACCACTACCGGAATCCGCGCCACCACGGCACGCTTGCCCGGCACACCCACGCCGCGAGCGCCCACAATCCGACCTGCGGTGACCGTCTCGAGATGCAGCTTCTCATAAAGGATGGTATCATTGAAGACGTGATGTTCTCCGGTTCCGGCTGCGCTATCTCACAGGCCTCCGCGTCGCTTCTCACGGAATTCCTCATCGGAAAAACTCCCGAGGAAGCACGGCAGATTGGAAAAGACGGTCTCCTGGCCCTTCTGGGAGTAGACCTCTCTCCAAATCGCCTCAAATGTGCACTGCTCTCGCTCGAGACCTTCACGAAAGCCCTTAAATCATAAGCATGCATAATCCTATGGCATGGAAAGACGAAGCGCGTCCGTATGGACCAGTGAAACTCGCAAACGGTTGGACTATCGAAGTCGACTCGAATATCTGTATCGGAGCGGCTCCTTGTACCGCAATCGCTATGAAGACTTTCGCACTCGATGAAAGCGGGAAGGCCGCCGTCCTCGCGACCGCCGATGAGGAAGATACCGAAACCCTGCTCAACGCCGCACGCGCCTGTCCGGTGGCCGCCATCATCATCAAGGATGAGACCGGTAAACAGGTCTTCCCGGAATAACGGAAATCCTCCGATTTTACCGCTACCCGCTCGATGATGGGTTTGCGGGAGTAGACCCGAAAACAAAAGACCAGCCGAAACACGGAAAAAGAGAAGTCTGCAATGTTTCTGAATCCCCTGTTTTGTCTGGTTTTTGTTTGCAAGAAAATATACGTCCGCATCTATGAAAAAATCGGTCAAAAAACTGACGACGGAAATCAGCGAGAAACTCAAGCTCGTGCTCGACCCGGAGCTCGGCGTGTCTATCTATGATCTCGGACTCGTCTATTCGACTTCTCTCTCCAGGGAAGGTATCGCCACCGTCACCATGACGCTGACCACCATCGGTTGTCCGCTTTTTCCTAGCATCCAGAAAGATATCGAGGACCGGCTCATGGAAATCGACGGGATCGAAGAAGTAAAAATCGATCTTGTCTTCGATCCTCCCTGGACGCCAGACAAGATGAATGAGGAGGCCAAGATCCGCCTCGGCTGGGACTAAAAGCCCTCCCAATAGAGACATACAAAAAAACCGCCCCAATAACACATCGGGGCGGTTTTTTTCGATCTCCTATTTCTTCACGTATGAATCGACGAGCGCGCGGACCATCACATCATCGCGTGTCCGATGGAGAAGCATATCATCCCCTTCACGTACCAAGCTCTCGTATGTCGGTCGTCCGGTCTGCCGATAGATTACACCGAGGGCCAGGCGCTCCTGATCCATCCCGATCTTCCAAGCCGCAGCCTGATCAGTCGCGTCATGCGCCTCATCAAGAAGATATGTATGTTCCATGAACCACTGGTAGGTGTTCTGCTTGTTGAACACCACGCAGGGCTGGAAGATATCCACAAGAGCATACCCTCGATGTTCGATCGCCTGCTTCACGATAGATACGGCCTGTGGGATATTCCCCGCATAGGCCCGCGCCACGAACGTCGCTCCGAGCGAGATCGCAACCGATATCGGATTGAACGGCTCGACGATGACCCCTCCCGGCTGCAGCGGTGTCACGAGACCTTGCTCGGAAGTCGGTGAGGCTTGACCTTTGGTCAGACCGTAAATCATATTATTGTGCACGATATTCGTGATGTCTGGATTACGACGAATGGTGTGCAGGAAGTGATTCCCTCCTTCGCCATAGGTATCGCCGTCCCCGCTCTCCGCGATGACCGTCAGTTTCGGGTTGGCGATCTTGGTCGCAACCGCCGGTGCAAGCGCCCGGCCATGCAAGCCATTGAAATAGTTCACGCGCAGATAGTGCGGTGTCTTAGCGGCCTGTCCGATCCCTGATGTAATCACGACCTCTTCCGGCGCCCGACCAAGCTCAGCCAACGCAGTCTTCACGATGGTCAAGATAGGAAAATTCCCACAGGCTGGACACCAGGCATTATCGGTCCCATGCGGCATATCGTAGAGTTTCTTGTCGATCATACACGGATTTTAGAATTTGGATTTGAAATTTACGATTTGAGTCACTCCTATGCTTTCCGAACGGTAGTCGGAGACATATTCGAAAATCAAACATCGGAAATCTTCCTGATCTTTTCTATGACTTCTTCCACCGAGAAAGGTGCACCATCGTATTTCAGAATCCGTTCCGAAACTTCGATACCGAGCTCCTGTCCTAGGAGATTCGCGAACTGACCGGTCGCATTGTTCTCCATCACAACAACCTTTTTGCGTGCCAGCATTTTCTTCACTCCTGGATGGAACGGATAGACCTGAACGAAATGCAGGCCAGCGACAGAAGAATCCTCAATATGAGAGAGCGCTTCTTCGAGCACTCCCCGATTCGAACCCCAGGTCACCACCAGGGTTTTTGCTCCCTTCACCGCTTCGATGGATTCTGGCAAAAGCGCATTCGCTTTCAACAAATCGAGTTTCCGTAATCGCTTCTCGTGCATTGCCACCCGCACCGAAGCGCTCTCGGTGATATGCGCCGCCTCATCATGTTCATCACTGTCGACGCCAACCAGACCGGCACCGTATCCCGGCACACCGCGCGGTGAAACACCGTCCTCGGTCAAGACATAGCGTCGATAGTCCGTCCCTGTTTCCACGACATGATTCGTCACGGGCAAGAGCTCCAATCGTTCCTTGGGAACCGTCGAAAGCGCGTCCAACGAATACTGATCAGAGAGGACGAATACCGGTATCTGAAATCGGTCTGCCGTCTCGAATGCCTGCTGCATCGCATGAAAAGACTGTTCAGGTGTCCCCGGCGCGAAGACTGCACGCGGAAATTCACCGTGCCCGGCATAGAGCACGAGATTGAGATCGGCCTGCTCGGTGCGTGTTGGAAGCCCGGTTGCCGGCCCCGGTCGCTGACCGATATGCACGACGACCGGCGTTTCGATCATACCTGAGAGACTCACGCCCTCACACATGAGTGCAAAACCGCCGCCTGACGTCGTGACCAAAGCCCGCGCCCCGGCATACCAGGCTCCGATCGCCATATTGATCGCGGCAATCTCATCTTCCGCCTGATCGATCACCATTCCGAACTCCCGGCCCTTGCCCGCCAAAAAAGTCAGAACTCCCGTACCGGGTGACATTGGATAGGAAGAAATAAAATTACAGCCGGCCGCGAGCGCCCCAAGACCAAGTGCAGTATTGCCATCAAGCAACAGTTCATCGCATACGGACATATCTTTTTTCAGAGTCACCTCGAATCCTTCCATGAACGCGATATGCTTGCCGAGGTCCATCCCCTTCGCCGCCGCCTCGAGATTCTTCACGACGACCTCGTCGCCCTTCCGGGCAAAATGGGATCGCAAATATTCTTCGAACGGTCCACGCTCGGCCCCGAGCATCCCGAGCACCGCCCCCACCGCGATCGTCGAAGCGAAAACCGGATTGCCGAGCTCGGCTGACAACCGGGTGAAAGGAACATCGATGACATGGATATCTTCACGACCGATCTTTTCCCGCTCCCCAAGAATGATCGTGTGCGTACCGATACGCGAAGCAAGATGTTCGACCACCGCCTTATCAAGCGCCAACAGAAAATCAATTCGGTTGACGTATGCCTTCGGCTCTCGCCGACCGATACGGATTTCCGTCGAATTCGATCCGCCGCGGATACGCGACATATACTCCTTAGACGCGAAAATACGATATCCCTCGGCCTTGAGCACCGACACGAGCATCGCCTCGACCGTCTGAATTCCTTGCCCGGCTGCTCCCCCGAGCACGATGGAAATATCCCCGGAAAAATGTTTCATACTGAAGGTATTTTGGTATTGGTTTCGCGTTGCTCTTCATAGTATATCACGAGGAGACGCGCAAAAAAACGCCCCGCTAGAGTTCTCTTGGAAGAGGGTTGCTCTAGCGGGGCATTGCGGGGCACGAGACGATATCGTGCTTAGACCCTGCTGCTTTGGCAGAGGTACAGGACTCTTGTGACCATCCCCGAGAAGGACAGCACAATCACCCCGGGCTTCTGCCCCGAAAAACACGTCGCGCAAAAGAAAACGGGAGGCAGCTGGGAAAACCCACCCTGCAAAACGAATACCAGCGAACGGAATCCACCAGGCATCATCTCTTCAAGCGGGCGCACAGCATTCTTTCATGAAATTCTTCCACGAAACAATACTCGGCGCCCGTCCGAAAAAATACCCTCGTCAACATACCGTCTGTCTGTAAAGAACTTTACAGAAAAACCGTAGCATATTTCGAAAAGTCTGTCAATACTCACAACTCCCCTTTTGTGAGGCTTTTCTTGACGATTTCAAATTCATTCTCCACTTCCTTGAGACGCACCTTGCTCTCCCTGATGAGAGCGACTCCCTCCTTCACTTTCTCGAGTGCTGCTTCCACGTCGACGGATTCCTGCCGCTCAAACCATTCCGTGATGGCCTCAAGCTTCTCGAGCGACTCCGATAATGATTCTTTTTTCATACTCATATTCATTACTTATGCGATACATGTCTCACTTCCGCCTCCAAGGTCCCGTCCCGTATCTGCACCTCTATCCGAGCCCCAACCGCCACCTCCTCAATACCACGAATCAATCTCCCTTGGGAACGGATAAGCCCATACCCGAGGGACAACGCGCGTTCCGGATCATACTCCCGCAACTTTTCCTCAACATTGATGAGGGACTGTGAAAAATGCCTGAGAAATCGGCGATACCCCTCCGTGATTCGCACGGAAGCTGAAACAAGCTTCTCTTCCGCATCCTGTAAGACGAATGATATACGTTCAAAAGCACGAAAAAGCTCTTCTTCAGCGCGCACAAATCGTTCCCGAAGCTTCGGAAAAGCGAGGGAGAGAGCTTGTTCTCCCTGTTCGATAAGGACTCGTGCATGAACGAGCGAACGCTCAAAACATTCTGGAAGCCATTTCTCCGCATGTGAAATCGTCTGACGAGCCCGTTCGAATGGCTCGCGCAAGGTCCGAGCTGTCGCTGTCGGCGTTGAAACCATCGTGTCGGCCACCAGTGCGGCGAGCGTCACATCCTTCTCATGTCCGATACCGAGGAGGGTCGGAATCGGACACTCTGCAACTGCTCGGACCAAGGTCTCATTATTGAAAGCCTGCAGACTTTCAAGACTCCCGCCACCGCGGATCATCACGAGAAGATCGTACTCCGTCGCCCGCATAGCGAAGAACCTCAGTGCTTCGAGAATATCCCCGACCGAGCGATTCCCTTCCACGCTCGCCGGATAGAAATCCACCCGAAGACCGAGTTGCCCGAGATTCATCGTGAAATCCCCGATAGCTGCTCCTTGTTCGGATGTAATGAGTGCCACACGTGACGGAAATGGAGGCAATATCCGTTTCCGCTCAAGAGCCAGGAGCCCTTCCGTCGTAAGTTTCCTTAAGAGCTCATCGTATGCCTTCTTGAGCGCTCCTTCGCCGGAAAGTTCCAAATATCCGACCTTGAGAGACAATCTTCCACTCGGCTTGTAGATATCCGGCGATCCTTCCACAGTAACTTCGTCCCCAGCTGCCAAGTGCACACCGGAAAGCTGATACGCCGAACGAAACATGAGACAATTCAACGTGCTGCCGTCCTCGCTATCCTTGAGAGTGAAGTAGACGACCCGCTCCCGCTCATCCAGACTGGAGACCTCCCCCTTTACCTGGGCCGCCATACCCGACAGCTCGACATTGAGTCCATCGAGAAACTGGCTCACCGAGAGAGGTTTTTCCTCGACCACATCCTCTTTTTCCGGAAACGAAAAACTCCCGCCATCGGCTTCCGGAAAAAGAATCATCGACTCCACATCTTCGGTAGAAACTTTCCGGTCAGATGAAGTGGCCATTATCCCGAGTAGCGCTTTCCCGTATTTTCGATATTTTGCTTCTTTGATTCCCTTGATTGCAAGCAATTCCTCTTTTGTCTGCGGCTTGGCAGTCAAAAGCAATTCCAAAACCGCGTTCGGCAAAACGCGGAATACCTCGACGCCTTCTCGTTCCGCCTGTTCTCTCCGCCACTGCCACAATACCCCGCGCACATCCATAATGAATACCTTCAAAAGATACCTCCGTATCATAGCGGTTCCAGCCAAACTTTCCAACATTTTTTCCCTTTACAGAAGGGAAAAATCATGATACCATTTCAGACAAGTCGGTTAAGCGTATTTCATCATGCTCCAGATCGATTCGCTCTCCGGAATACTCACGATCGGAAGTGCCCTGCTGGCAAGTTCCGCTTTCTGCCTGACGTTATTCCTGTTCTTCAAACAACGCTCCCTGGAAAAGAAGCTGCTGCTTTTTTTCTCCGGAAAAAACGCAAAGACGCTCGAAACGGTTCTCATTGAACAACTCGGTCGGACACAAGAACTCGATCGGGAAATTCAGGAGCTCTTCGATGCCCTCGAGAAGCTCCGGACTCTCAGTCTCAAGAGTCTCCACAAGCACGCCGTCCTGCGTTTCAATCCTTTCAAAGAGGTAGGGAGTAACCAAAGCTTCAGCGTCGCCCTTCTGGATGGAGACGATTCGGGTGTCGTCATCTCGTCCCTGCACACGAGAGAAGGAACGCGCGTCTACGCGAAACCGATCCTCAAAAGCAAAGATTCCGGATTTCCGTTTACCGAAGAAGAAAAGAGTGTCATCCTGAAAGCGGCTGCCGTAAAAGTTATCCCCTCATAAAATCTTATTTCTCTGAATCACACCCTATGAGCGAACCGGAACCGAAGAAAATCGTCGCTATCACTGAAACCGTCAGCGTGAAGAAGCTGTCGGAACTGCTTCGCGTCCCGGTATCCGCCGTCATCACCGAACTCATGAAAAACGGTATCATTGCCACTATCAATGAGGAAATCGACTTCGATACTGCAAGCATCATCGCCTCCGATCTCGGATTCGATACGAAGCCGGAAGAGGCGGAGCTCGAAGGAAAAATCACCCTCGAGAATCTCCCGGAAATCCTCTCAGCCGAACAATCCGGCGAAGAACCGCTTGCTCCCCGCGCGCCCGTCGTCACCATTCTCGGTCACGTCGACCATGGAAAAACCACATTGCTCGATACGATACGCAAGACCAACGTGGCCGTCGGGGAAGCCGGTGGCATCACTCAGCGCATCAGCGCATACCAGGTGAAGAAACACGGGAAGATGATCACATTCATCGATACGCCCGGACACGAAGCGTTTTCCGGTATGCGCAAACGCGGAATGTCCATCGCGGATATCGCTATCCTCGTCGTCTCAGCTGAAGATGGTGTCCGTCCGCAGACCAAGGAGGTGATCGAGTTCATCAAAGAAAAGAAAATTCCAGTCATCGTCGCTATCAACAAGATCGATAAACCGGAAGCCAAGCCGGACCGCGTCAAACAGGAACTGGCCGAATACGGCATTCTCTTCGAGGACTGGGGAGGCGACGTCATCTGCAACTACGTAAGTGCGAAGAACAATATCAATATCGACAAGCTCCTGGACAGCATCCTTTTGGTAGCGGAAGTCGAGGATTTCCGCGCCAATCAGAAACGGGATGGATTAGCCGTCGTACTCGAGTCGAACCTCGACCCGCAAAAGGGTCCGGTTGCGACCGTACTCATCCGTACTGGAACACTGAAAGTCGGTCAGGACATCATCGCCGGAGGCACATTCGGCCGTATCCGACGTATCGAGGACTTCGCCGGCCGGAACCTGACCGCAGCCCTTCCGTCGGTTCCAGCTACCATTTTCGGCTTCAATGAACCGCCTGCCGTCAACGATATCGTTCAGGTCGTCAGTAGCAAGGCCCTTGCTCGTCTCAAATCACAAGAACAAGGAGACCATGCCTCACTCAAAAAGATACGTTCTGAAGAAAATGAGAATGTGAAGCAGTTCCGGATCATCATCAAGGCCGATGTCCAGGGATCGGTCGAGGCGCTCCAGCAGATTCTTTCCGGAGTCGGAAATGAGGAAATCGTGCTCGAAGAAATCAGCTCCGGAGTCGGTGCGATCACCGAAAGCGATGTCAAGCTCGCCGAAAGCGCCAGTGCCATGATACTCGGATTCAACGTCGAACCGACTGCCGTCGCCAAACGCATGGCTGAAAACGCCCATGTCAATATCGAGACCTTCAATATCATCTACAAGCTGGTCGAGGCGGTCAAAGGTCATATGTCGGCTCTGCTTCCTCCTGAAACGATACGCACCGACTTCGGCCGATTGTCCGTCCTCGCGGTGTTCAAAACCGGAAAACGAGATATGATCGTCGGTGGTCGGGTTTCCGAAGGAAAAATCGTGCGGGGATCTCTTCTTGAAATAAAGCGCGGTGATGAAATTCTTGGACACGGTAACATGGGGAATCTCCAGCGCAACAAAGAAAATGCCGATGAAGTCGGCCAAGGGAACGAGTGCGGCGTCGTCTTCGATGGATCCTTGAAAATCCAGGTAGGCGATACGCTGATCTGCTACAAAGAGGAAGAGAAACGGCGCAGTCTCTAGCACGATATTTCCTTTTCCATGAAGCTGGTTCAAGAACATCCCTCCGCTCCACCTTCGTGGGTCCGTCCGTATTTCCGGTATCATTCATACCTCTATGGAATTCCCGCTTCCCCTTCCCGTTATTCAAACGATTGAGAGCCTGAAAAAGGCCGGTTTCGAAGCGTATATCGTCGGCGGATGCGTCCGTGACATTCTGATCGGTCGAGCACCCAAGGACTGGGACATCACCACCGATGCGTTACCTGAACGCATACAGGAAATTTTTCCCGACCATGTCTACGAGAACACATTCGGTACTATCGGCGTGAAAGTCCCCCGCTTCCATCCACTGACGCCGGCACAATACGAACACGACATCATCGAGGTAACGACCTATCGGACGGAAACCGGCTATAGCGACCATCGACGGCCCGACCAAGTCAACTTCGTCACGACACTCGCCGAAGACCTTGCCCGTCGTGACTTCACTGTCAATGCTCTCGCAGCATCCATCGACCGGTGGACTCCACCAGGAGGGGACCGACAGACCGCTCTATCTTCACTCTCCATCATCGATCCGTTCGATGGTCTGGCTGATATCGAGAAAAAAATCATCCGCGCAGTCGGAGATCCGGAACGGCGTTTCGAAGAAGATGCACTCCGCATCATGCGCGCCATCCGCTTCATAAGCGAGCTCCGAACCCCGGAAAAACAGGCGGAACCACTGAATTGGCACATCGATGAACCGACACTCGAAGCCGTCAAAAAATATGCTGCGAGCCTCAATATCATCTCCCTCGAACGCATCCGAGATGAATTTTCCCGGATCATCCTCTCTCAGAATCCCGCTTTCGGCGTCGATCTTTTGCGATCGACCGGTCTGCTCCGATACATCATTCCGGAACTGGAGGAAGGGATCGGGGTCGGACAGAATCTCCACCACATCTACACAGTCTGGGAACACAATCTCCGTGCACTTGAAACCTGTCCATCGGCGAAACTACATGTCCGCCTTGCAGCACTCCTTCATGATGTCGGCAAGCCCAGGACCAAACAAGGCGACGGATACCGATCGACCTTCTACAATCACGA
Organism: uncultured Bdellovibrionales bacterium; assembly: GCA_964395165.1. Lineage (GTDB taxonomy): Bacteria > Patescibacteriota > Minisyncoccia > Moranbacterales > UBA1568 > JAGOSP01. The sequence goes on from CAYMZY010000019.1 coordinate 16,188, forward strand.
CCATGTCGGGGCCCGTATGACCAAGGTTATCCTGGCACGACTCCGCTACCCGAAAGACATTATCGAAAAAACGACCCTTCTAGTTGACAATCACTTGTTTTACTATAATGTAGGGGAAGTGACCGAAGCGTCGGTCCGACGGCTCATCAGGAAAGTCGGGCTTGAAAATATGCATGATCTCATGGACGTCCGCATCAGCGATCGGCTCGGTTCGGGTGTCCCCAAGGCGAAACCCTACAAGCTCCGCCACCTGGAGTACATGATCGATAAGGTCTCCCAGGATCCGATTTCAGTGAAGATGCTCAAGATAAACGGTCAGGATCTGATACGGGATTGTTCGCTCGCCCCCGGCCCGAAAATCGGCGCCATCCTCGATGTACTGCTTGCCGAAACGATCGAAGATCCGTCGATCAACACCAAGGAAGCGCTTCTCACCAGGACTCAAGCGCTTCTCAGTCATGATCTCGACGACCTCCGTTCTCTCGCCAAGGAAAAAATCGAGGAAAAACGGAGTACGGACGACCAGGGCATCAAACGGCAGCACTTCGTCCAGTGATGACGTCATTAAGTACATATCCAATTGCGGAGCATAGTATAGTGGTAGTACGCGCGCTTCGGGTGCGTGAAGTCTGGGTTCGATTCCCGGTGTTCCGACAGTGATATTCCCCTACTCTTACCATGAAAATCATCATCCCTCATCCCAATGAAAATTCCGTCTCGCTCATGCGCCGAGCGGGCTATATATTCCAGCGGGCGGAAAACGGTGAGCAGAGCTTTATCCGACCACTCGCCCGAGCGGGCTATCCGCGCTTTCACGCCTACGTCAAAACCGAAAATGGTGACTTTCTCGTGAATTTCCACCTTGACCAGAAACGCGAGACTTACGGCGAGGAGACCCGTCATCATGGTGAATATGCCAACGAAGGCCCGCTCAAGGATGAGTCCTCCTATCTCCTCCGTATGTTCGGACCAAGTGCACGCATCGCGCAAACAGAAACGGACGGAGTCACTGAGTAAACAACTGAGCCGAGGTGGTGAAATGGTAGACACACTAGCTTTAGGCGCTAGCGGGAGCAATCC
>CAYMZY010000020.1:0-17249 GCA_964395165.1 uncultured Bdellovibrionales bacterium
CGCTCTGTCGCTTGAGCCTCGGCTCTCTGGTTCTCAGATCCTGACCCTTAACCCCCATTTACACAGCGTGTGGATGGGGGTTTCGATTACTTTTCGGAATGACACCACCACTTATGGGTCGACCGTACACACATCATAGCTTTGTGTAAAACACCCGGGTGTACAGATGATGCAAGGATATTGAAACATTACGGACTATTGACATTATATCATTAACCGTGTTATAAATTTTAAGTTGCTTCAGTTTTCTTAACAACCCGATTCGCGCCAGGTAAGGAGAAAAGGGCGCCTGTGATATAGACAAGTTCCCCTCTTTCTTCCGCTGCGCCAGCACCCCCCCCGAAGCAAAGAATGGAGCCGTCTCAAGATGGATCGTAAAGATATTCTTTCCTTTAGGAGGTATGGATGATCACTCTTCGTTTCCTGTGCAACGACGTTTCACTCTACTTTGATGAAACATCGCGAATCCTGAGTCCGGAACAGATTCGCCCGCAAGAAAAACCGAAAAAAGCAGTATTTGAAAAGGATAAGGACTACCCGGCATTCTACGTGTATGACGAATCCGAAGCAGGGTATTTCTGGCTTGTCGCTGTCGACAAGTATTCCAAAAACGCATTCCGGATACATCGCCGGTATGTCTCTCCAGGAGAAACCTGGAGTTTCAGCGTCGATTACCACCCGAGGTATGCGGATGAAATCGGGTATCCGATCAAAAATTCATGACTGTGCTGTGATATGCTATGCAGAAGGGAGCCCGCAAGGACTCCTTCTTTTTTTATACAAAAAACCCCGTCCGTGATTCGGACAGGGCTTGAAAGGCCGATCGTTCTTATATGGCCAGATGCTGATCATCAGCCAGTCGGCGGAATGTCGAGGAAAGCGCATAGAGTTCCTCGAACGAGCGAGCATCCGCTTCAATCTGAGACTCTCCCGAACCGACCTCCTCAAGCGGTTTCAGGATGATGAAACGATTGCAGATCGTACGGACCGTACTCAACCGATGAGCCACGATGATAGCCCCGACCGGTCCGGCCAACACTCGCTCAAGTCCCTGCTGGACCAGGCGCTCCGTCGATGAGTCAAGCGATGATGTCGCCTCGTCGATTACCATAAAGATGGGTCGCTTGATGACAGCTGCACCGATCATAAGGCGTTGAGCCTGACCACCGGACAACTTGACACCATCCTTGCCGACCAGAGTATCGAGACCGAGAGTCAACCGTTCGCCGAAATCAATCTGGAGCTCACGCATCACCTCCCATATCTCCTCATCCGTGATAGTCGCCTCACGTTCAGCCGAGAGCCCGAAGGTCAGATTGTATCTGATGGTCCCGTCAAAGACCTGGGGCTGCTGAGGAATATAACCGACGCGTTCCATCCAACTTGAAAGAGCGACCTCTCTGAGCGCCGAACCGTTCACTCGGATCTCTCCGGCTGTCGGATCCATATAGCGAAGGAGAAGTTTCATGATTGATGTCTTCCCGGCGCCACTCGACCCGATAAGCGCTACCTTTTCTCCCGGTTCGATATCGAACGAAATGTCTCGCAATATCGGATGGTGTCGTTCTGGCGTATCGCTGTACGATAGTCCGACACCCTTGAATCGAACATGGATCGGATCCGTATGCGTCAGTCGTTCTCCTTCGTCTTCCAGAAAATCAGGCACGATCGAGAGAGCAGCACGCATCGATTTGATATATGGCACTTGCTGATTCAACCGTCGCTCAGCGTGACCGACGTACCAGAGATTTTCCGTGACCGCCGTTATCCAAGTGTAAAGCGGAATAAGCGCCCCGATCTGCCAGGCACCATCATAGACCAGTGATACCCCATAAGCGATGACCACGAACCGAGCCACAAGAGCGACTGTGTCACGCTGAGCCGCCTGACGGATGAACCAGAACCAGAACCGCTCATCGTCAAGGAGGATACGGTTGAGCCACTGTTCCAACCGGATGTGTTCCGACCTGGTCTTACCGTTGGTCTTCATCCGTGCGATCTTCTCCCAGCGTTCATTCAGTTGCCTCCCGTAGGCACGAAAGTCTCTTTCGATAGGGGCCATCGTCTTGGACACGTGGTAATTGAGATAGAGTGACCACGCCACATGCACGATGATAAGCACTGTCGCAACGAAACCGATCTCCCAACCGAGCGTCCAAAGAAGGATGTATGAAAGCATCAACCCCGATACGATGGAACCAGTCTCAAAAAGAAGCATCTGCTGCACGGTCTCAACTCGACCCTTGGCCCGATCGAGACTCGCAAAGTTGAGACTGCTCCCTTCCGCCGAATGCTGCCCAAGCGACTTCTCGCAGAACAGCTCGTTGATTCTCCCTTGCAAGTGATACATACTGCGGTTCCAGGCGTGTTCGCGACAGAGAGCCTGGACAACGTTCACGCCATGATGACCGATTGCGGCTGATACGAACATGGTTCCGGCAGCCACGAGGGCCTGCAATCGTTCATCCCGGATAGCATTGACCATCCAGGAAAAGACCAGCGGCTGAAAAGCGAAAAGGCTCATCATAAGGACAGTCGCAAAACTCATCCGAAGCGACCACCTCTTCCCTTCAGTTCCGATGAGCTCTTGCCAAACCCACTTAAGGGCCTGCCAGGTCTCCCTCATTTCAAGGATGTACGCGCCGAAATGGACAGACGGCTGCTGCTTGGTTTCCATACCACTCTCCTTCGTGTTCAATTGTTAAAAAACGACACCCCGCGGATACGAGGTGTCTGGAAGTCTCAAGAATCGATAGAGCAGAATTTAAGATCTCATAACACCGCGTATGCGGAAAATACCATTCGCCTCGGCAAAAAGCGGCGATACGGCCCACATGTATGAAGTTGTATTAGAGTGATTTTTCATAGGTATAATGATAGCACATTCAAATAATTTGTCAAGTAAATCAACCCGAACCGAACAAATAAACGCGTTACCGAAGGAGTCCAACTGCCAAGAAGAAACAAAAAAAAGGGGGGGTCAAGTACCTTTTTCACCTCCATCTGATTTTAGATCAGTCTTCTATCCTTCTATTTCAACCTTAAATCCACCATAAGCCATTCGCTTCATATCGACTGGCATCTGCGCTTGGTCAAGATCTTTCATTTGCTCACCCATTTCCCTCATCACCTCTGCGTTCACTTTATCTCGATGTTCTTTAGATTCGAAAGTGATAAAAGAAAACCACACCACCTCATCGGCCTGCGCATCAATCATTTCTGGAAATGAACGGGCTTTTTCTCCGCCCATCTCCATTGCAGCAAGATCGTCACCGCTGCATTCAAAATATGATAAAGCACCGTGTTTCATCCAAGAATCACGACCCATTTCAGCCATCTTCTTGTATTCTTCTGCCTTACCCCTTGGAACAACAAGCACAAATCCATCAATATATTTTGCCATATTTTTTTAAAAAAAGTTATTCCTTTTTCATTATACCAGGTTCAAACTCCCCAAAGAAAAAAGATCAGGTACCTTTTTTACCTCCGTTCCTATTCTAGGCCTCTTCCAAAAGAAAAAACATACCTGATGAATGGTACGTTTTTTCCATGCTCCGATGACAGGGATGCCTACTCCTTGCTTCGCCGCCTTCCGGTCAATCGCTGTCCGCGACATGGAAGAGACAGTTTCCCTTTCCAAGTGACCATTCGCGGAGGGCCCGAATGACTTTCTCCCGGTCTTTGGTGACCAGGTATATCGTCTGGGTTCCACCGGAACTGAACTTGAGTTCAAGTCCGCCGTTTTCGATCCGGTTGGCGCGCAATGACCGATGCCCGCTCCGTCTACCGGACTGGACACGGATCACCGATGGAACGATTTTCTCCACTTCAGGAAGACCATCGAGAAACACGACGCCTTCGCCAGCGAACTCCGTATAACTACTGTGTCCCTTGGTCGTTTTGGCGAGCGAAGCAGCGCCGTGTTTTCTGGTCACAAGACGGCTACTTTCGTTCTTCCAATTTCACCTTTACCTTCTTCGTCTCGCCCTTGTGCCACACCTCAAGCGTCACTTCATCATTCACATTCTTCTCGGAAATGAGATTCGCCAACTGATGCTTCTCATCGATCTTCACCCCGTCTATCGACAAAAGGATATCATTCTCCACAACACCTGCCTTATCAGCCGGAGAACCGGGAATCACCGCGAAATCCGTCACCTTCTCACCCCGAATCACCAGCGCCCCGTGATCGAGCGGCAGAGCGTTCTCCTTGGCAATCGTCTCGTTCAGGATGAGATAGCGCACACCGATATATGGCGTCGAAATCTTTCCGGTTTTCTGTACCTGCTCCACGATCCGCTTGACCTGATTGATCGGAAGCGCGAAGGCGATATTCTCAGCTCCCTGCGCCATCGCGACATTCACCCCGACCACCTCGCCGGACAGATTGAAAAGCGGTCCGCCCGAATTCCCAGGATTGATAGCCGCATCCGTCTGAAAGATATCCGAGAGCTGCTCCGACTGACCGAATCCTGAACCGGCAGAGACTTCGCGCTTCACACCGGAAATGATTCCGCGTGTGACCGAGTTCGCGAATTCTCCGAGCGGATTGCCGATCGCAATCACCGTCTGGCCCACCTTCACCTGATCGGAATCGCCGAGATCAAGTAAAGGAAAATCATTCCCGTCTATCTTCAGAATGGCGATATCGTGCATCGGATCCCGCGCCAACACCTTGGCAGAATGTTCTTCTCCATCGCTCGTGATGACCGTGTATTCAGCATCCGCATCCGAAACGACATGTCTGTTCGTTACGACAAGACCATCCTCCGAAACAAGAAAACCCGAACCGCTCCCTATCTGCCGTTTCTGGGTCGACCCGGAACCCTGGCCTTCCTGACCACGCGTATTGAACGGGTCGAAAAAGAATGGACTCTGGAAAAAATTCTTCACCTTCGGCACGTCTTTCGAAATGACGATACTCACCACTCCGGGAGCATTCCGTTCCACGAGATTTACGACGGTCTGATCATCGGCGGAAAGCGCATCTTCCCGTCCTGGTCGTTTTTCCCTCTCCCCCGATTTCCCGCCATCCTCTTTGGATCCTCCTTGAGAAAAGATCTTCGATTGTTCGCGCAGCATCTTGCTAAATGACGGAGCCGTGACCCCTCCGATGAATCCGAATACCGATGCGGCTACCAAAAGGACGAAAAACTTCAATCCCTCCTTCTTCCGCCCTTCCCAATCAACCAACCGGTCTCTCTTCGGAGGAAAACCCTGCTCTGACAGGGAATCGGAATCCAATTTTTCAGTATTCTGTTCCATAGGTGTTTTTTTAAAGACGACTTATACCGGATAGGCAAGAAAATCACTGGGTGACAGAAGCAGGTATGCCATTCCGGGTCTCTTCAAGCAGTTTCTGCTCGAACTGCTTCATCTCATCTCTCCGGAATCCAATCCGCGCGTTTTCAGCATCCCAGACATACTCGCGAGAAAATATGACCGGCGGAGATGCCCGCATCCGCTCCACAAGCCAGTCAGCTGCCGTCTTCTTCTTCGTGAAGATCTGCTTCAGCCGGTACGCTGTCTGGTTCCCTTCCTGTCTGGTCTCCTCGACAACGATAATATGAAACCCGATCTCGCTTTCAAGCACGGAGCCGACAGTCCCCACTTTCTGCTTCGCGACAGACGGTTGAAGGGCCTTGGAAAGGTTTTTCAGAAGAAACCATCCAAGCTCTCCGCCCTCGGACTTCGTCCTTCCTTCCGAATACTGGGCGACAACCTCACCAAAGGAAACACCTCCGTCCAGCGCCTTTCGGGCTTCCTGAATCCGATTTTCCGCCTGGGACTTGTGTTCCACATTCTTATCGTATTTTTCGATAAGCCGTTCTTGGTAGAGGTCCGGCAATACGACTTTCTCCTCAAAATCGCTCATTGTCCAACCATACAGTCGATCAAGGCTCGTCTCCACATTTTCCACGGTACCCCCATATTCCTCAAGCTTCCGTCGGACGCCGTCATGGGCGGCCTCTTTGGTCACCACAATACCCTGCTCGTGAGCCAGTCTTATGATGATGGAATCCTCATACATCTTATTCAGGACATCCTTTTCCCGTATCAGGAGACGTCTCCTGCCGTCTTCCGTCGAGAAATCGATTCGAAGACCGTACTGGGAAAAATCCTGATTCTCATAGAAGCGCCGGACGGAGCGTATGTTTTCAGACAGCTCTTTCGTCGTTATCAATCCGTGATACCCATCCATCACGAGAGGAAGAGGCATTGTTCCACGCACGATATCTCCCAAGCGGTTTCCTGTCGGGAAAAGATATCCGACCAGGCAGATAGTAATGACTACTGATGCTCCCACGCACGACAAAACGATTACTCCGGTTCTCAACGTTATCTTTTTTCCAAACTTCGCCATATGTATTCATGAATATATCTCAGGACGGCCTCCGATCTCCGAACAACATCCTCCACCATTTGACGTAATTCGGTGAATGGAACTCCGCCACACGACCGGTGCCGATAGTCGGGATAGGAAAATCTTCCAATCCCTCCTCCGTATCCGAACGCGTCTTCACGATGACCACCTGCTCATCGACTTTCTTCAAACCGAGCTTATCCTTCGCTTCACGCTCCTGAAAACTCGCTGAAGAAAAATATTCGATCTTTTCCCTAAGCGTCGCATTCTCCTGATCGATCCGACTCGCTTCACGTTCCAATTCCCGTATCTCGTTCTTGATCATGCCCGTACGCTCAAAAAACCGATAGGAAACGGTGCCGATCCAGGCCACAAGCCCGATCGACGCTATGAATACTGTCCGCATCAGGAAGATCCGCATACTCATCGCCCAAAAGGAAGAACTAATAATATGCGAGCGGGGCTAGAAGAAAAACAACCATAGAAAACGCCACCAGAACCGACAGCACAACCCAGAAAGCATACGCTCGACGATGCCACTTGCGAAAACTCATATACCCAAAAAATATCGACGGGACGGCTTACGGTTTCAAGAATACCAAAAAACGCGTCTCCGGGCAAAACGCGTCTCCAGATCGGGACAGCGACCACTCGTCGATAAGCCGCGACATCACAAGACAGGTCTCTTCTTCCTAAGACGATATCGTTTTCTTGGCTGCATGAATCATCGACCGGACATCATCCAGATTCACATCCGGTTTTTTTCTCAACGGCTTGAATGTCTTCGGTTGAATGTGCTGCATCTGAGAAAGAGACATCGGCGCCTCATTCGGCAGATACCGCTCCGGCTGAGCATCACGCTTCTCTACTCGATTATCCGGGACGGCAGATTCTTGTCTGGTCGAAGGATGTCTTCCATGCTCTCCCGAGGGTCCCGCCCCCATACTGCTCCGTACTTTTGCGGCCGCACGTTGATAATCCCTCAGACAATCCCTACAAAAAGTCGGCCGAGTCGCTACCGGCTTGAAAGGGACACTGATCGCGATACCGCACGTGGCACAAGCAGCTGGAAACATCTCCCGCTCAACGACCGTTTCAGAGGTTTTGCCGGACACCTTGTCTTTTGGCACCGAAAACGGTTCTGTTCTCTTGCTCACAACCGGCGGCGAGACGGCTAGTCCTTCCTCGACGGGGATTCCTTTCTGTGTACCTCCAGTCACCGTCGCCCCAGACACCGCTGATCCGACAGAAACATCCGCCTTCATACTCTGTGCCGACGGAACTACGACGGCTGCCGCCGGCTTGTTGAGTGGCGTACCGGAGAATGGCCGCGAAACACCCTGGGATGAATATGGTACCGCATGACCTACATGCTTTGCCGCCTGATCCCCCGATCGAATCTGAGTCGGCCGCGGAACATGGACCCGCATATCTCCCTGCGTAGGAATCACCGGCTGCTTGTAAAGAGCCAGCTTCTCTTCCGGAGTCAACATGCCGCTCCAGCGTCGGATTTTGTCCTCAACTTCCGTCTTGTCCGAAGCATAGCGTTCCCGTGATATACGGATTACTTTTTCCTCATTCTCTCGCGTGTGATCGATCTGGATCGGAGCGAGTGAAACCGCACTGAAAGCATCTCCCGCAATGCCATCGATCATCAGCTTCAGATAAATGTGGTATTTTGGAAGATTGACGATATCGTTCATGAGAAAGACTGGATCGAATTCCTTCTCGAGAAACTCGGCATCTGTCGCCCCGACACGAAAAGAGATGATGGTCCCCGCATTCCCGAAAATCGCATCCCGGACCTTCTCATCAATCTGGGTCACGTACTGATTCGCCAGTACGAGATTGAGATGGTACTTCCGGGCTTCGGAAAGGATATTGGCGAAAGACTCCGTCGCGAAGTTCTGGAACTCATCGACGTACAGATAGAAATCCGCGCGTTCTTCCTCGGGCATATCCACCCGGCCCATGGCAGCCAACTGAATCTTCGTGATCATCATCGCTCCGAGCAAGGCACTATTGTCCTCACCGATTCGACCTTTGGAGAGGTTCATGATCAGAATCTTCCGATTGTCCATCGCCTCGCGCACGTCGAACGAGGAGACTGTCTGACCGACGATGTTCCGGATCAGAGCGCTCGAAAGAAATTGTCCGACCTTGTTCTGAATTGGAGAGATGACCTCCTGCAGGACACGATCATTCCATTTGGAAAACTCATCCACCCAGAAGCTCTTCACCACCGGATCGGTTACCTTCTCCACGACTCTTTCCCGATACGATTTGTCGACCAAGATGCGGGTGACTCCGAGCAATGTGGATCCCGGATACTCAAGAAGGGCCATAATGGCATTCCGAAGAATGTATTCCAACCGAGGACCCCATGAATCGGCCCAGATCTTCTTGAAGACTCCGACCAATCCGGAAGCAACCAGATGGCGATATTCCGGACCGACCTTTTCCATCACATTGAAGGCGATCGGGAAATCCTGATCGGACGGATTGAAATAGATGACATCATTGATACGATTCGCAGGAATCGCCTTAATGAGCTTTTCCGCCGTATCGCCGTGAGGATCGATGAAGGCGACCCCGTGCCCCTTCTGAATGTCCTGAATGACAAGGTTCTCAAGAAGGTTCGTCTTTCCCATACCGGTCTTCCCGATCACGTACATGTGCCGACGACGGTCATCCGTTTTGATGCCAAATACCCGTTCCTGATTCCGGAAATTCGTTTTGGCAAAAAATGCGATATCCTCTTGCATAGGTATTTATTCTTGAACAGGAAGATTAGTCGGCGCATTGCCGCGTTTGGCCGAAACCCGCGCCAACGTCGGAGCGACAACACTCATATCCGGCAGATGAAAGACCGTCGCCATCTCTTCGGCACTCAGGATGAATTTCGTATCGCCCGGATCCCCATCACGCGTGATATACCGACGGAACAATCGTCGCTGCCGATACCTGAGCCGATCATGTGCCATGATGAATTCCGCGTAGGTCTTCGACGCGTCGTTCGGTTTGAAACCATTGAGATTCTGATCAGAAAACTGTTTGATAGCACCCATGATCGGCGAAACCCCTATAGCTTTGGAAAAACCCTCCCGCCTTCCGAGATAGATCATCCGCATACGGACTTTGAACATCTGTTTGCCAAGATTCGACTGCAAAGCCTTCAGCACATCCTTCTCGCCGGGACTCAAACGAAACTCAAGCGGCTGCTCATCCTTCTTCGTAACCGCATATGAGTAAAACTCCGGCTCAGTCGCACTCAAGCTACGAGGAAGATTCCGAATGACATCCCAAATATCCATGAAAAACATCTTGATAATCCCCATCTCCTCAGGCTTCTCCCGACCCAGGAATTTGTCAACGGTTTTCGACAAAAGCTCGTGCGTCGCCTTTTCGCTGATCGGAGTCGTAATGAACTGAAGCCAGAGATGCTGTCCGGGACCGAGTCTCCCCATGGCCTCGATCAGCCCCGAGAGAGGATCGATCATTTTCCCGGTCACGGATTCCTCGAAGTATTTGTATGTCTTGATCGGATACAGATCGTCCTTGACGAGTTCGAAATCAGTCCCCCAGAGATCCCAATCCTTATTTGGAACCGTACGAGGAACATTGTGAACGTAATCTTTGACCTCCATGATCTCGATATCGGGGTACTGGGCGTAGAAATGAGACTCGACAAGACCCCGGAATGATTCCTGGGTCCGAATGTAGAAATGAACCGTTCCATCCGTACTCACCAGTTCGAGACTGAATGAGACGGGAATAAAACCAAGTATATACTCCTCGATCGACGTCGGGGTCGTCATCACACCCGCCAAACCGGAAAAGAAGGATTCCATCGGCTGAGGACTCTTTTCAATATCGCGCGAAGGAATGATTTCCAAGACTATCCACTTGATTTTCGATGCCCACTTCCCCCAAACATGCTGCATCCATAAAAGAAGAAAAAGCCCGTACAAAACCGGGGGCAAAACGAGATACCACACATCGAAAAAGACGGCGAAACCTTGATTCATGCCGCTTACTGCGTTGAGCAAGCTGGTAGCAAGAAGATCCATGGTGTGAATTCCTTTCTCAAATCTCTTAGCTCGAGATTCCGATAACTTTTCCGTTCAAGACAGCTTCCCGAAAAACGTCTCGCCTTCACCGGAGCCTAGACGGCCCGCGGGCGATTCTCAATCAAGCATCCTTCTTCAAAGTATACACATTTTTTCCCGCTCGGGCGAAATACGTATTGAGATTGATGACTACCGTGGATTTTTTGACCTGCCGGATCTTGAAGACGCGCTCGATGACCTCCTCCCGAGAAAGAGGCTCTCCAGCTTCACGAAGAATTTCAGTGATGACGTCCCTGACGGTGCCCTTCTTGTATCCCCAATCGGACAAGGCGTAGATGCCCCGTCCAACCAGGACGAAACGCTGATCCTTGATCAATTCATTGTGTACGGTCTGAGGGTGGCTCTTCTTTTTCTTCGCGCCATGCAATCCGTATTCATCTATCATTTTCGCGATATCGCGGAAGTGCAGAGGCTGCGCGGAAGTTTTCAGAACCAGATGAGCCTTCTCGCGCATACCACGCGGTTTGATCTCGCTCCATTCCGCCAATCCCCATTTACCGAAGACATTCTGTCGGATACTTTTCGAGACGAGCAGAAAATGCAGAAGACGATCCTGAGAAAAACCCTCTACCTGTTTCGAAAACAAGCTGTACAGATCTTCAAGAGGCAGCGCCACTTTGGATTCTTTCAGCACGCTGATGACCGTATCATGAATATCCTGCCACTCGGAAAAAAGAAAACCGTTGAGAAAACACACCTTCTCCCGATCGTCACTCTCCTTTTCGGTTCCGCACACCGGCAAACTTTCCAAAAAAACCGAAAGGGCTCCCTGCTCGGCCTTGTTTTTTCCAGCCAACTTTTCGATCAGATGATCAACTTTCATCACACCACTTTTGGACCCGAGGGCCTGTTCGATATGCTTCATGATGTCCACCACCTCGGGATATTCCTTGTGTGAGGCAATCATGGTCAGCGCGCTTCCGACAACCTGACGCACCCGCTCACGGGTGATTCCATGCTGCTTGCCGATTTCCTCAAGAGTTCGGATTCTCCCGTCAGGAACCCCGAAACGAAGCTTGACGATCTCGCGTGAACGGACTGGGAGACGCTCGAGCAGACGTTCGAGTGTCGCCACATAGGAGAAGGCTGTTTTTTCCGTTTCGGAAGTATGCATTGCCATAGATAAATCCTTTAATAGAAGATACGTACCCCAAACCAAGCTTCCCTGACCAGCGCTCCGAAAAAATCACTCCCAGGGAATCGACAAGAAGAAAACCCCTGAATCTACGCTTGAAAGATTAACACATATTCGGAAAGAATGTCAAGAAATCCTGTTCTGCAGCGGTGTGAACCGGGCCATGGAAACCGCAACCTCCAAAGACAGTCACCAGCAGAACCGAACCTTCGCATTCCAAAAATACTCACCCTACCGCACTCAAGAAATCCGAAAAGGGGAAACGGTAATCCCCTGATCACTTCGACAGCCGATTCTGACACGATTCATTTGCATGCTTTCCGAAAAATTATTATAATTCACCTAAGCAGAATAAAAACAAAAAAGGACGTTTCGATTTTCGCAATGTGCGGAATCCGGGACGGAAAACGAATTATGAATCAAAATCAATCAGACAGCACTTCATTTGAAAATCTTCCCGAAGCGGAACGTGGACAAAAAATACAATCGCTTCGCGAAATGGTACAGAGTGCTGAGAAAACTATCCAGAGTGCCAAAGCCATGCTTCTCCAGCTCGAAGGAAAAAAGAAGGCTGGCAGACCCCGAAAAACCGAATCGAGCGATGAAGGAACCGTCATCGAGGGTCCGTTCGATGGGCAAGTGATGGTCGGGACCGACGGAAAACAATATCCAGTCCCAGCCAACTACGCCTCGAAATCCAAACTCGTCGAAGGCGACATGCTCAAGCTCACCATCACGAACGATGGCATGTTTCTCTACAAGCAGATCGGTCCGGTCGAACGGCGCAACGCCCTTGGCATCATGACCCAAGATGAAGGCGGGAACTACTATGTCCTCACCAACGGGAAACCCTACCGCGTACTCCTCGCTTCCGTCACCTACTTCAAAGCCCTGCCGGGCGATGAGGTCGCTGTTGTCCTCCCGAGAGACATCGAAAGTAGCTGGGCTGCCATCGAAAACGTGATTCAGCGTGGCGCCCATAAGGATTGGCAATCCGATCTCCGAAAAGCAACCGAAGCCAATGAAGCCATGAACGCCTGGAAAGCCGATCTCAAAGAATCCTCCTCAGAAGAAAACGCTGTTTCCTCCTCCGAACCGGAGGAAAAATCCATCGACCCAGCCGTTCTCGATGACTGGGTACGCGATATGGAAGAAATCGAAAAAGAAATCCGCGCCGCGGAAGCGGATGCCACCGCCTCAGCCACGAACAAGGAATAGCGTTCCCGGTATCCTCTAATTTCTCTTTCATCACTTCCATGAATACGGAGCATCTCGGTTCAAAAAGAGACTATATTTTCGGAATAGCTGCAGGATTCCTCATCGGACTCCTTTTGATGCCTGTCCTCCAGACGGCGAATCCAGTCCTCTACGAATCGTTGAAGTTGAAGCTCATCCTCATACCTATCTTCACCGTCCTGGTTCCGATCGGCCTCGTGATCGCCTCCTGGATCGGTCAACGATTCTCCATCATCTGGCAGCTCGCCAAATTCATCGTCATCGGAGTGCTGAATACTCTGGTCGATCTCGGCGCCCTCGCGTTCATGTTCTCACTCGCCTACCTGACCGGGGCCGCCATCGCATCCAGCGATATCCTTCTCACCTTCGTCATCCCAATCACTTTCTTCATCCTCTACAAAAGCCTCTCCTTCATCGTCGCGAATATCAACAGCTACTTCTGGAACAAGTACTGGACTTTCGGAACGGAAAATGACAAGAAGACTTCCACTGAGTTCACCCAGTTTTTCCTAGTCAGCCTCATTGGCTTCATCATCAATGTCAGCGCTTCATCCTTCATCTTCTCGTTCTTCCATAAGATCGGAGGGCTCACTGCCGACCAGTGGGGACTCATCGGCGGGGCTATCGGAAGCATCTCCGGACTCGCCTGGAACTTCATCGGCTACAAATTCATCGTCTTCAAGAAACCTGAAGAAGCGGTCTAGCCACTTCTGAAAACCGAAAAGCTCTCGTTCCTGAGTGCTTTTTTTCTTCCTGGAAAACAGGTACAATGAGATATACATCCGTTGTTCCGAGTCACCGTGGCGTATCCTGATTTCTTGCATTCCATACCCATATGTCCATCACTCTCTACCGCAAATATCGCCCTCAACACTTCTCGGATATCATCGGCCAGGAGTCGGTAGTCCACACGTTCGAAAATGCCCTCAAGCTCGGTCGGGTCGGTCAATCATATCTCCTCACCGGACCGCGTGGCACCGGCAAAACGACCCTTGCTCGTCTCTTCGCCAAAGCCGTCAATTGCGCCCATCGGAAAGGTGCGGAGCCCTGTGATACTTGTGAACACTGTCATCAGATCGAGGAAGGACGCTCGCTTGATGTCATCGAGATCGATGCTGCCTCACACACCGGCGTCGACAATATCCGCGAACTCCGGGATACTATAAAACTCCTGCCGACCACTGGTTCGCACAAGATCTACATCATCGACGAAGTCCACATGCTCTCGACTGGAGCCTTCAATGCACTTCTCAAGACTCTCGAGGAACCGCCGGCGCATGTCATCTTCATCCTTGCCACCACCGAGATCCACAAGGTCCCAGCCACCATCCTCTCCCGCTGCCAACGTTTCGACCTTTCTCATCTTTCGATCAGAAACATCACGGAAAAACTCACCCGCATCGCCAAGGAGGAGAAGATCCAGATCACCCCCGGAGCCATCGGCATGATCGCCGAAATCGCCGAAGGCGGGATGCGCGATGCCGAATCGCTCCTGACTCAGATAGCGAGTCTGACCGACAGCGCCATCGATGAAACGACTGTTTCCGTCATGTTCGGATCCTCGGAAATCAAGAACCTCGTCGCGCTCGCCACCCACCTCGCCGACAAAGACTTGCCCGGAGCACTCCGTCTCATCAGCACCCTCTCCGAAGACGGCAAAGATCTCTCAGTATTCGCCGGCTCCTTCCTGAACTTCCTCCGTAAACTCCTCCTCTCGAGCGCTTCACCGAAAGAATCCCTTCCCTTCCTCGAAGACCTCGCCGAAACGCATCGACTCGCCCTCATCGACCTCGGATCACGCTTCACTCCCGAGGAAGTCGTCCGCATGCTCGAATTCTTCCAGACCGCCAAACGTGATTCCAAAAACGCTACCATACCCGAACTGCCTCTTGAGATTGCCATCGTCAAGACGCTCTCTTCCGATTCGGATCCACTCCCGAAACCAGCCGTTTCCGCTCCGCCTGTTTCTTCCCGTCCGGCACCGACACGTGTCACCCAGCCGGTGACGCCTCCTATTCCTGCCCGACCGGATACTCCCGTCATGCCGACGAGAAATGAAGCGAGGACCATCACTCCCAAACAGCCGCTAGTCGACACCCCTGCCCCGCACACCATACCGGAAACTGCCACGGCAAATTTTTCGCTCCCCGAAGTCAAAACCGCCTGGAAAAGTATCGTCGAACAGGCCAAGATACTCAATGCTTCGCTCGCTCTCGCTCTCATGCAATCCAGTCCGATTGAGGCCCGCAATCAGACACTGGTCATCCAGACCAAACACAACTTTCATAAAGAACGTCTCGACACTCCGGAAAGCAAATTGACGCTCGGCCAAGCCTTTGCTAAGATTCTCTCGTTCGAGCCGAAATTCCAGATCGTCCTCGAAAAGACCTCTCCATCCGCCCCCGAAACAACAACATCGGATCCCTCTCTCGTTTCCCAGGCGCTCGAGATGCTCGGTGGAAAAATCGTACCCGAACAAGGCTAGGAAACATCATATTCGTACTCTTGGGGAGTAGCCAAGCGGTAAGGCAGGGGCCTTTGAAGCCCCCATGCGAAGGTTCGATCCCTTCCTCCCCAGCATTTGTAAAAAGTCACCATTTTTAGGTGATTTTTTTAGTAGCTCATATGGCATTTTGAAGCTAGATGAAGCCATAACTTTGTCCTGTATTTCAAGGTTCCAAAGTAGTCTTTTCATCAAAAGTGATTTTCGGTCGTCAGTCGCTTCAAGAAATTCTCTTTTGGCTTTGTTAGCGGTTAAAAAGATCTCTTTTATTTGTTCCAAAGTACTCAGCCCTCCCTCTGTTTTTGATCCGATTTTTCGCAACTGCGAATTAAGCATTTCTCTTTCGTTTTGAATTCGCTTCATTTTTGCCTCGTAAGCGTCAGAAGTGATATGTTCGGCCAGATACACATCCAAGAGCTTAGATTCTTGTCCTGCGAGGCTTTCTAGCTTTTTTAGGAGTGTTTCACGAGAGGCTTCTAGGTAGCTTTCATCCTTTGAACCTTTTTCCTTTCTGGCGAGGTAGGCCATTTCAATCAGTTCCTCATCAATCCAAATCTCATCAAGGAGAGTTGCTACGATAGCTTCAACGCTTTCAGACCGCATATAGCTTGTGTGCTCTCCACAAAGACCACGGCCATTCGTGCAGTAGTAATAATCGTGCCCCTTTTGACGGCTAGCCGTAAAAGCACACCCACAACTAGCACATTTCAAATAACCCCTCAGTGGAAAATCTAGTTTTTGCTTCTTCGTAGGTACTGCTATTTTCAAGAAAAGTCAATGGTCAAGGCCTCAACCAATGAGTTTTGTCGCTCTATGAAGCCTGTTTCCGTTATTGACTGATAGCACGAAATGTGCTATCATATATAGTCCGATGAATTTTTCGTCGGCGTCAACCCAGACAAGGAGCGTTTCCATGTTCAAGTCCCTTTCCATCGCCGCCATCGTCCTGCTGTCCCTCGCCGCTTTCGGTGCACAGGCGCAGGTCTACACGAACTGGCCCATCTGCCAAGCGGGCGGTATCGGTGCCGGCAACATCGCCAACTACAAGGAGCGCTACTTCGATGAGAACCCGCAGGAGACGATGGTCATCCTGCAGGCAGCCAAGAAGGAGTTGCCCAACATCCCCAAGTTCGAACGGCGCAACGTCTCTCTGAGCGTCATCAACGCTGCTTCGGCCAATTCGTGGCCGACGGTGCTTGCCGCTCTGCAAGAGTTCAACAAGGTCTGCCCGTGCGGAGGCCAATCGCCGTGCGCGTCACCGATCACCAATGAGGTGAAGGTGAACTAGACCTTCACCAAGGCGCTTCAACCGAAGCAAGACGACCCGCCTCAGAGGTCGTCTTTTTTTGTCAAAAATCCAAATTCTGGGATATACTACACTCATTCTGAGCCAAATAGGTTCCAACTTTGTCCCAGAGCCTCAGTTATTGATAGTAAATTTCAGGCTTTTAAAGAGACTAGATAAGTTCCAACATCGTCCCAGAGCCCCAGCCACCGTCGCTCGCGAGCGACGTGGCCAGCCACCAACTGGTCACGGTTTCGCAAAAAAATATGTATTACTTCTACGTACTACAAAGTCAGAAAAATAGGGATTGGTTCTATAAAGGGTCAACACCAGACCTGAAGAAGCGCGTTGAAAAACACAATGCGGGGCAAGTCACAGCAACAAAACCATACATACCACTCAAGCTGGTTTATTACGAAGCTTATCTCACAAAAGACTCTGCTATTGCACGAGAGATGTCAGTTAAGAATGGTGGTTCAACATGGAAACCACTCATGAAGAGAATTCATGAAAGTCTCAAATAGTTCGATTTCCCTTCCTTCCCAGCCATCTTTCGCCAAGGCTTCAGAATGGCTTTGCTATTTTGAAACCTTGGT
>CAYMZY010000021.1:0-16584 GCA_964395165.1 uncultured Bdellovibrionales bacterium
GCGTGCTCGATAAAACCGCTCTTGTCTTCGGCCAGATGAATGAGCCCCCGGGCGCACGTCAGCGAGTAGCTCTTTCTGCTCTGACCATGGCGGAATCATTCCGCGATGACGAAGGGAAGGACGTCTTGCTCTTCATCGACAATATCTTTCGTTTCACCCAGGCGGGTTCGGAAGTGTCGGCGCTTCTCGGACGTATCCCGAGCGCGGTAGGCTATCAGCCGACCTTGGCGGAAGAGATGGGAACATTGCAGGAACGGATCACCTCGACGAAGAGGGGATCCATCACGTCTGTTCAGGCAGTGTACGTGCCGGCGGACGACCTGACCGATCCGGCACCGGCGACGACCTTCGGCCATCTCGATTCGACGGTCGTGCTTTCGCGCGCTTTATCTGAGCTCGGTATCTACCCGGCAGTTGATCCGCTCGATTCGAGCTCGACCATTCTCGATCCGCAGATTCTTGGGGAGCGACACTATGCGGTGGCACGAAACGTGCAGCGGGTGCTTCAGCGTTACAAGGATCTGCAGGACATCATCGCTATTCTCGGTATGGAGGAATTGACGGAAGAAGACAAGCTTTCGGTGGTCCGTGCTCGTAAAATACAGAAGTATCTCTCGCAGCCGTTCTTCGTAGCGGAGCAGTTCACTGGTGCGCCGGGCAAATACGTGAAGCTCGAAGAGACGATCACCGGTTTCGAGAAGATCCTTTCGGGCGAACTTGATGATATCCCTGAGCAGGCTTTCTATATGAAGGGGAATATCGAGGAAGTGATCGCGGAGGGGAGGAAGTAGGAATACAACGATTATGTCTATCAAATTCAAGATCGTCACTCCTGAGAAGACGGTTTCCGAAGAGGAGATCTATCAGGTGACCCTGCCGATCGAGGGCGGGGAGGTCACACTGCTTCCGGATCACATGCCCTATATCGGTTCGCTTCAGGCCGGAGAGATCCTTTTGCGTCATGAGATGAACGGAGAAGCGACGCTGCTCGCGACTTCGGGAGGGTTCGTCGAATTTCATGACAATACGCTCGTGGTCTTGGCGGATACGGCCGAGCGGGCGGCAGATATCGATCTTGCCCGGGCCGAAGAAGCAGAGAGACGGGCGCAAGCTCTCATGGCCGAGCGCGTGCATATCGATGATGAGGAATATGCCCGTGTGGCCGCCGCGCTCCAGAAAGAGATGGCCCGCGTCCGTGTGGCACGGAAACACCACAGTCAGGGCGGACAGATGGAAAGCCTTTGAGTTCTTCAGGGGGGGGCATCCCTCTTGCCTTTTCTTTTTCCGTGTGTTATCATTTTCTGACAACTGAGAAAGTCCGACGCGGTTCCCGCCTCACGAGAAGAGGATCAGGAATTGCAATACTCCGTCCCGAGACTTTCTTTGTTGGCGGAGTTTTCGTTTGTCATCAGGAATCATTCATTTTTAAGGAAAAGCAGTATGGCTCTGGAATATGAGTTGTTTTATCTGGTCGGAGAAAAGAAGGCGGCGGAACTGCCGCAGATCAAGGAGACAGTCGCCAAGTTGGTGACTGATTTTGGTGGGACATTTTTAGCTCCGGCCACTGAAGAGAATCGGAAATTGGCTTATGAGATCAAGGGCGAGGTGCGAGGAACCTATATCGCCCGTCGTTTTACTCTGCCCGATCGGGATGAGATCGAGCGTGGTGCTGATGAGGTCCATCCGTTGAAGAGCATCGAGCGCGGACTGATGCTGTCCAAGGAAGTTTTGAGATTCCTTATCCTCCGTGCCGATGATCTGCCGGAACTGAAGCCGATCGAGCGCGAAGAGAAACCGTTGACGGACAAGAAGCTCGGTCGTGGGGAACGCTATCGTAGCGCGACCCGGGTCGTGAGAGATGCGCCGGTCATCCAGGCCAAGCCGACCCCTGCCGCCCAGGAGGTTTCCGAGAAGGATATCGACCAGCAGTTGGAGTCATTGGGTATATAATAGGAATCACGATGCGGGGGCATCGGAATCCATAAACAAGTAGAAGCCTATGAACGTCAACAAAGTCATTCTCGTCGGTCGTCTTACGCGTGATCCGGATATGAGAACGACGCCGACCGGACAGTCGGTCGCGACCATCGGGATGGCGACCAATAATCACTGGACGGATAAGTCCGGGCAGAAGCAGGAGAAGACAGAGTTTCATACCGTGGTCTTGTGGGGGAGATTGGCTGAAATCGCAGGACAATACCTGACGAAGGGACAGGAATGTTTCGTCGAAGGGCGTCTTCAGAGCCGGACCTATACCGATAAGGCCGGACAGGAACGGAAGACGACGGAAATCATCGGTGAGACGATGCAGCTCGGTTCGCGGGCTCAGAGTGGGGGAGGACAGGCTGGCGGAGGGTATCCGTCATCGCCAAGTGCCACTCGACCGGCTCCGGCGGCACAACGCCCGGCTCCTCAGTCATCGGCGGCCCCGGTGGAGGAAGATATCCCGACCATCAATCTTGATGATGAGCGAGAGATCCGCATCGAAGATGTTCCCTTTTAAACCCTGATTTCAGGGAGAGTCCGTTTGGAGGATGTGGCCGTTCGTCACTGGCCACGCAATGTAAATCACTGGAAATACCATACATTTTTATGACACTGGAAACCAAGCAATTGAAGAAGCTCGCACTCATCGACTACAAGGACGCCTATTTTCTCCGGAAGTTTATGAACTCACAGGGGAAGATGTATCCGCCGAAGAAGCATGGACTTTCTGCAAAACAGCAGCGTCGTCTCGCTCAGGCGGTGAAGCGTGCCCGTTTTATGGCCCTTGTTCCGTATGTCGTCAAATAAAAAAACGGGAGGGAGACTCAGAATGAGTTTCTCTTTCGGTGTCTTTGCGTATGTTGAATCTGACTGAGATCAAGACCGGTAAGCGAATCCTCTTCAACGAAGAGCCTTATATGGTGCTCGATTACCAGCACTCCAAAATGGGCCGGGCCGGAGCGGTGCTTCGGACGAAACTGAAGAACCTTCTTTCCGGATCGACCATTGATCATACCTTTCAGGGTTCGGACAAGGTCGAGGAAGCTGAAATGGGGAGAGCGAAAGCGCAATATCTCTATCGCGAGAGCGACGGCTTCGCATTCATGGATATGTCAAACTACGATCAGTTCTCGCTGCCGACGGATGTGATCGGCGAGTCAGCGTCGTACCTGATTGAAGGGGTTGAAGTGACTCTTCTGACATGGAACGGTATGCCGATCAATATCGAGATTCCGGTCAAAGTGACGCTCAGGGTGGTCGATGCCCCTCCGGGCATCAAGGGTGATACCGCCTCAGGGGGAGACAAGATGGTGACTCTTGAAACGGGTCTCCAGGTGACGACCCCGCTGTTCGTCAAGGAAGGCGATTCGATCATCGTGAATACCGAGAAGGGGACATACGTTTCCCGAGCCTGAGCAGAGGGGGAAATCCGTCGTTGCGTTTCTATTCCGAAGAGGCTATAATAGACGGAGAAAGGCTTTAAAAAAAGAAGAATTATGTCGTTCCCCGCATTTGCCTGGAGCGTACGTTTTTTTTCCTTGGTATTTACTCTCGGGTTGATAGGCCTGATTCTGGGGGTAAATCCGGAAGAGAAACCTTGGGCGCGAGCGCTTTTTTTCATTTCATTTTTTTTGGCAGTTTCTGGCGGGGTTGCCTGGGGGCTACTCCCGTTCTACCGGCATCATGTCGGCGAAACTGGAGCGTGGCAATTTCGGAGACGGCTTACGGAACAAGCGTTTCTTTTCGGCGGACTGTGCACCGCATTGGTGCTGCTCGAGTATTTTCGGGCGCTGGTGTGGTGGACGACGGGTCTCGTTTTTGTGCTCTTCTTTTTGATCGAACTTTCGTTGAGACAGGCTTTAAGGAAGAAACAGCATATCACCTAATGATTTTCTTATGGCAGACAAGAATACCGGTTCCAGCTATGGCGCGAAATCGATTCAGGTTCTCGAGGGACTTGATCCAGTTCGGAAGCGTCCCGGCATGTATATCGGGGGTACCTCTACCGAAGGATTACATCACCTCATTTGGGAAGTGGTGAACAACTCGATCGATGAGGCTATGGCCGGATATTGTACGGAAATCGATGTGCGTTTGCTGCCGGATCATTGGGTGGAGATTTCTGATAATGGTCGTGGGATTCCGGTGGATATGCATGAGCAGACCAAAAAGTCGGCCCTGGAAACGGTGCTGACCGTGCTTCATGCGGGAGGGAAATTCGATGGTGACGGGTATAAGATTTCCGGTGGTCTCCATGGAGTCGGTGTTTCGGTTGTGAATGCCTTGTCGGTCGTAACCCGGGTGACGGTTGAGCGGCAGGGGAAGATCTGGCAGCAGGAATATGACCGTGGCAAGCCGCGATATAATGTCAAGTCAATCGGAAAATCGGAGAAAACCGGGACGACGGTCGCATTCCAGGCGGATCCGGAGATTTTTCCGGAAATAGAATACAGCTGGACGAAGATTCTCGATTATCTCCGCTATCAGTCATTCTTGACCAAAGGAATCCGTATCAATACTGAGGACTGGCGTGAGGCATCCGGTCCCGAAGAAGACTATAAGGTGCGTCGGCATTCTTTTTATTTCGATTCCGGCATCGTTTCTTTTGTGAAATTCCTCAACCGGAATAAGGAGGTGAAGAATGTTACGCCTTTCTATATCGAGAAGACCGTTGACGATATCAATGTCGAGGTTTCGCTCCAGTTTACGAACGGTTTCAAAGAGCACCTGTTCGCATTTGCCAACAACATCGTCAACCTGGGAGGGGGAACGCATGTGACCGGATTCAAGATGGCGCTGACACGTGCTTTCAATGACTATGCCAAAAAAAATAATCTGATCCGTGAAAAAGAAGGCGCTTTTACAGCAGATGATCTGAAGGAGGGTCTGACGGCGGTTATCTCGGTCAAGCTGCATAATCCGCAGTTTGAGGGACAGACGAAAGACAAGCTGAACAACAGCGAGGTCCGCGGGGCTGTGCAGCAGGTGGTGGCTGAGGGTCTGAATGATTTCCTGGAAACGCACCCGGCCGATGCCAAACTCATGATCGAAAAATGTCTCCTCACGGTACGGGCGCGTATCGCCGCCCGAGCAGCCAAGGATGCAGTCATCCGGAAAGGTGCTCTCGAAGGAATGACACTCCCGGGAAAGCTCGCCGACTGTACGACCCGGGATGCCTCCAAATCCGAGGTGTATATCGTTGAGGGTGATTCGGCTGGCGGATCAGCTAAACAGGGTCGCAATCGGCAGTTTCAAGCTATCTTGCCGCTTCGGGGAAAATTGGTAAATGTCGAGAAGACCACTCTCGATAAGGTGGTGAAATCCGATACGCTCAAACCAATCATCATCGCTCTCGGAGCGGGTATCGGGGAGACCTTCGATCTCTCGCGTCTCCGGTATCATAAGGTGATCATCATGGCCGATGCCGATGTCGACGGATCGCATATCCGGACCTTGCTCCTTACATTTTTTTATCGCTATTTCGAAGAGTTGGTCCGCGGCGGATATGTCTATATCGCCCAGCCACCATTGTATCGTTTGCAGAAGGGCAAGGATATCCGTTACGTGTATACCGATGAAGAAAAGGAGCGGGTCATGGAGGATATGAAGAAATCGGCTCTCGACAAGGCCGCTAAGCGAGCAGAGGCCAAGGGGAAGGCGAAGGCGGTTGCGGATGTCATCGAAACAGAAGTCGTCGCAGAAGCCGCTGGTACGGATGGGGAAGTATCGGTTTCGGGTATCGCTATACAGCGCTACAAGGGTCTCGGTGAAATGAATCCCGAACAGCTTTGGGAAACGACAATGAATCCGGATAGCCGCCTGATGCTCCAGGTGACGATTGAGGATGCTGAAGAGGCTGATCGGTTGTTTGATGTGCTCATGGGGAGCGAGGTTGAACCGCGCCGTCGATTCATTCAGGCTCACGCGAAGAGCGTGAAGAACCTGGATGTCTAGGGAAAGCGATATTACGGATCGTCTCCGTTTGATCCAGTCGGGAGGAGTGTTCGGCCGGTAATCAGAATCGGAGTCTGTCAGGTTGACGGAATGGCCTTGGAATGATAGGGTGGGGTTACTCTTTTTTCTGCTCTTTGAGCTATTTTCAGGCTATGCCGCTTCCTTTGGAACAATTGGAGCCGCTTGCGCGCTGCCCGGTATGCAATAAGAAGCATCGTCGTGGGTTGCGGATGCTTCCGGTCGCCGAAGAGGAGAAGCGGACCATGTTGCACCTGACCTGCGAACACTGTGGCGGCAAGACGCTCGTCGCCATATCGGTGACGCCGTTCGGGATGGTCAGTCTCGGCATCTTGACGGATCTTGATCAGTCGGAGGCGAAGCGGGTACTTTCCGCGGAACCGGTTTCCGCCGATCAAGTGATCGCCGCACATGAGTTTTTCAAACAGTATCAGGGTGGTATCGAAGAGTTGATCGGATAGGAGGGGAAAGGATATTTTTATCAGGATAATCGTTTGCAAATAATCGTATGGCCGATACACTTTCTCTCTCAGCCCTTCCTCGTGAGGCGGCTGGAAAAAATCTGAATAGTTCCCGGAAGGCCGGTCTGATTCCGACCGTGCTTTATGGGCATGATGTCGCACCGAAGCTTTTTTGGGTGAACGCGATTGAATTCGGTAAAGTCTTTCATGCCACCGGCGAAAGCACCATCTTCTCGCTCGTCGTAGGTAAGAGCGCGGCGCTTAATGTTTTGGTTCATGATGTCCAGCTGGACCCGCTTTCCAATCGTATTTCGCATGTGGATTTCTATCAGGTGGATATGGATGAAGAGCTGGAAACCGACATCCCGCTCGAATTCATTGGTGAGGCGCCGGCAGTGCGCGCATTCGGCGGTATCCTGGTGAAGACGCTTGAGAGTGTCGAGGTCCGCTGTCTTCCGAAGAATCTCCCGCACTCCATCCAGGTGGATATCTCGGTTTTGGCGACTTTTGACGACCAGATCAAGGTCTCCGATCTCGCGCTTGGGGATGCTATCGAAATCATGACGGAAGCCGATACGGTACTTGCCTTGGTCGAGCCTCCACGGACCGATGCCGATATGGCAGCACTTGAAACGAAGGCTGAAATGGATGTTACTAAGGTTGCCGGTGTCGTGAAGGAGGCGCCAGTTGCTGAGGCTGAGAAGAAAGAGAAGAAGAAATAAGGACGCTTTTTAGAGAGAATCTCTTCGAAAAAAACCACCCGAAATTGGGTGGTTTTTGGTATGGGGCTAGAAGAGGATTTGGTTACCGACCATTGACAGAAATCAGGAAAGGCGCTATAATAAACTCTCAAGATTGAGAAGAGTATTCAATAAAGAAGCGGTTTCAGATTTCTGCCCGAGGGTCCGAAGGAAGAACCCTCCTACTTCCCAAGGCTTAATTGTACGAAAGACAGCTTGCTGTCCGACGTACGCCTTCCGGGCGGAAATCCGAGTCCGTTTTTTAGGAAAATCGTCCTGTCAAAAGGACGATTTTTTTATGTCCGTATCGATTCGGCATTCTTTTTCTTTCGGATACTCTGTCATCTCGATCCGGATTTCGAAATCAGCTCTGGCAAATCGGGGAAGAGCGACTCCAAGAGCGCTTTTTCGGTAGCGGGAAACTTTTCGAGAACGTAGTCGTGTGTTGATTGACAGGCGGTGGGGGCGATATCTGGTGGAAGGGTCCGTGATGAGGGGCGACCGATTCCAAGGCGAATCCGGAAAAAGTCTTGGGTTCCAAGTCGGTCGATGATGTCCTGGACACCGTTGTGCCCGGCAGCTCGGGAAGAAACAGTTGTCTTCATTGTTCCTGGGGCGATATCCAGGTCATCGTGAACGACGATAATGTCGGCCGGTGCGAGTTTGAAGTACTGCATGAGCAGCTGGACAGATTGGCCGGATCGGTTCATGAAGGTATACGGTTTGATGAGGAGGTACTTTTCCCCCTGGACGGTCCCGATGGACATTTCGGCATGGAATCGGTTTTCTCGATGGAAGTTTTCAAAGCTGAAATATTCACGGAGAAAATCGACCGCCTGGAATCCCGCATTGTGTCGGGTCTGTGTATAGTGTGCTCCCGGATTTCCGAGGCCGATGATGAGCTTCATAGAAAGGAGGGTGAGAAAGACCTTAACGTCTCTTTTTATTTTTCTCTTTCGGAGGTTCTTGGGGAGGGACGATTTCGTTCAGTGCTTCTTCAGGTGCTGCACCGGTTTCCCCGATGAAGGCATTTTCCTCAAGATCTTCCCCGACCGTGAGAATGAAATCGGTTGGTTCTGGACGGTCCTGAGGAAAGGACGATGGCAGCCCTTTTATTAGATCGAAACGGGAAAGAAGGGCGTTGTGACTGTAGGGTTTCCGTCCATTGGTATCATCTGATATGGTACTGTGTTTCGGAGTATCCTCCAAACGTATGCTGGAAATAGAGACTTTTTCGAAGCCGAGTTCATCAAGGAGAAACTGCCGCAGGGTATCGGCGAGAGCATTCTGATCCAGTGAGGCGAGAATGAGGAGTGAGGGGTGCTCATCGGTGATTCGTCCGCGTTCTTGCTTGAGACTTTCGAGAGAGAAGACGTGGTGTGCCAGTGTCCGTATTTCTTTCCAGTTTCCGGTGCGTGGTAGGAGGATGAATGCGTTCCCGCTCGGTGTCGGGATGTGCGAAACCCGCAGCAGACTTTCTTTTTTCCAGGCGTCGATGACGACCGTAGTGATATTTCTCGTATCAAGCGTCTGGATGAGCGAAAGGAAACTCTCCATCTCATCGGGAGTAATGTCTGTTTTGATGCTTGATCCGAGCGCGTCGAGCAGGCGGGAGAGAGTGAAGACATTGAGGAAAGTGCCGGTAGAGAAAACCTTTTCACGCACGGCTTGCATGACTTGTTGTTGACGTTTTGCCCGACCGAAATCTCCTTCCGGATCGGAGTGGCGTTCCCGTACATACTTGAGAGCTGTGGCTCCATCGAGTTTCTGCCAGCCTTTCTTTATCTCGAATGTCTCGTAGCTGTAGTTTTTCCCCGGGTATCGAGTATCAAGGAGATCACGTGGGACATCAACCGAAACGCCTCCCAGTGCGTCGATTATTTTTTCAAATCCGTCAAAATCAGCGATGATGGAATAGTGGATCGGCTCTCCCGAAATCGCTTCTATGGTTTCTCGGAGGAGGGTGATGCCTTCCGAAGTGTCGAGCCCAATCTGATAGATGCCGTTGATCTTGGTATAATTTCCGCTTCGGCCGATAGGCACGTAGAGGTCGCGTGGAAATGAGAGGAGGGCAACCTGATGGGTTTCGGTGTCGATGCTGGCGAGCATGATCGTATCAGTCAGGTTTTTCCCCGGGTAGTGTTCTCCGGCCCGGCCGAGAAGGAGGATATTGATACGGTGGTCATCAGTCTGTTTTAAAGGCACGTTTTTTGAAAATAGCGTCCGGGCGGCATCGGTCATCTCGAGGAAGAATGAGCTCTCGGTTCGACTCTCAAAAGAGAGTGTTTTACTCATGTGCGCGATCCGTGAAAAGAGGAAAAGGGCCCATCCAAAAAAGGTGATCATGATGAGGATGCCGATATTGAGAAATATCCGGCCTCGGTTCCGTTTTAGGGAATTTGTCTTGGGTATCTGGCGGCCGGGGTGTTTTTTGGGTATCAGAAATGCCGATTCCGATCCGAGGTCGAGTGGAGACCGCTCTTGGTCGGGAATCGTTCTTTCTGGCGTGCGGAGAGGTCTCCTTTTCGGCTGAAGGCTGTCCATTTTCTGATATTTTGGCTTTTTGAAAGGAAGATTTAGTTCTTGCACTCAAGCAAAAAATCTGTTAGAATATGAGTGTTTTCTTCCCGAGCAGGGAAGGTCGGAGAGGTTCGAGATAAGCCGCTTGTTCTCATGTCAGCATGTCTCCAGAAGCGTCGCAAAGCGAAAACGAGTTCGAGGCAACCCTGACGACCGGGCAGCTTTTTCTTGAATTGATCAAGGTCATCCTTCTAGCCCTTGTCATCATTATACCGGTCAGAGCCTTTCTCTTCCAGCCCTTTTTCGTTTCAGGGCAGAGCATGGAACCGAGTTTCGATGAGGGTCAGTACTTGGTCATCAGCGAGTTTGGGTACAAGACAACAGATACTCTTTTCGGGATTCCTCTTGGTCTGACGATCCGGCCTTATAAGGACCTGCATCGGGAAGATGTGACCGTATTCGAATTTTCGAAGAATCCGGAGACCTACTTCATAAAACGTGTCATCGGTCTTCCTGGAGAGTCGATCGAGATACGGCGCGGTCGCGTTGTCATTTATAATGGCTCGAATCCGGAAGGGGTACTTCTTGATGAGAGTGGGTATCTGTCGCGGGAAGCGCTTTTGAGCCTCCAGGATATGCCGAAGGTCACTCTGGGGGAGAACGAATATTTTCTTATGGGAGACAATCGGGGCCACAGCCATGATTCACGTTCTTTCGGGCCAGTGAAGCGTGAAAAGATTACCGGAAGAGTTCTTCTCCGAGCGTGGCCGCTCGATACGATGAAGATTTTTTAGGAACGGATCCGATGGGGTTCTTACCCGAAAATCGGTTTGATCAAGACTGATAAATCAGATAAACCAGGGATTATGGCAAAGACCACAGCGAAGCCGGCAGCGAAATCGACCGAGAAAGCAACAACGGCTGCCAAGACGGGCAAGAAGGCGGAGAAGCCGATCAAGGGTGAGGAGGAGATTCTGCTTCAGGCGCTCCGTGGAATGCGGGATATCATGCCTGATGAGCAGCCGTATTGGGAGCGGGTGCGTCGAGTACTGACGCATGCGCAGCAGGAATACGGTTTCCAGCGTATCGATCTGCCTTTGGTCGAGTTTTCACACCTCTATCTTCGAAGCATCGGCGAAGGAACGGACATCATGGATAAGGAGATATACGCTTTCACGACTCGCGGCGGCGATAAGGTCGCTTTGCGTCCGGAGATGACGGCGGGACTGTGTCGCGCCTATATTCAGCATGGAATGTCCGTGTTGGCGAAGCCGGTGAAACTGTTTTCCATGGGATCTTTGTTCCGGTACGATCGTCCGCAGGAAGGAAGATACCGCGAGCACACGCAGGCCAATTTCGATATGTTCGGCGAGGAAGATCCGATTCTGGATGCCCAGGCTCTTCAGCTGGCATATCGCGTCGTCCGGGAACTCGGATTGAAGCATATCGAATTCCAGGTGAATAGCATCGGTACACCGGAATCGCGCAAGGATTATGAGAAGGCGCTTCTGCGTTATCTGGAATCGCAGAAACACCGGTTGTGTCAGAATTGTCGCGAGCGTTTTGAGACGGGCCCGATGCGCATCCTTGACTGCAAGGAAGACAAATGTATCCAGTTGACGGCCCATGCTCCACAATCGTTGGACTATCTCGACCAGGAATCGCGAGATCATTTCAAGCGGTTGCTCGAATACTTGGATGAGTTGGAGTTGCCGTATGTCATCAATTCACGCTTGGTACGAGGACTCGACTATTATACGCGGACTGTTTTTGAGATCTGGTCGAGCGATAAGGAGGGGAAGAAGTACTCACTTGGCGGAGGCGGGCGATATGATCGGCTCGTGCAGATGCTTGGTGGCGAAGCGACTCCAGCCATCGGATTCGGACTCGGTGTCGATCGGATCGTGCTTGAGATGAAGCGGACCCAGGTGAAGCCGTACGAGATGCCGAAGCCGAAAGTGTTCCTCGCACAGCTTGGCGATCTGGCCAAGAAAAAGAGCTTGCGGATCTTTGCCGATCTGGAGAAAAGCGGGGTGCTGCTCGCGGAAAGTTTCGGACGTGGAAGCCTGAAATCGCAGATGCGTGTCGCCAATCGGATCGGGGCGGAGGTAACGATCATCATCGGGCAGAAAGAAGCGCTGGATGAGACGGCGATCGTCAAGGATATGATTTCGGGAACTCAGGAAACGGTGACGCAGGAACGCCTTGTGGATGCGGTCAAGAAGATCTTGAAGGCTAATCAGGTCCTGATTCCGAATTAGAGTTCGATATGGAAACCATTTTCTCGAAAATCATCAGGAAGGAGGTTTCTGCAGACATCCTCTATGAGGACGAGTCGGTTTTGGCTTTCCGCGATATCCATCCGATCGCCCCGGTGCACGTCCTTGTCATCCCGAAGAAGCCGATCGAAAGCATCGCGACCCTGGAAGACGAAGACGTCCCGGTAATCGGGCATATGTTCCTAGTGGCACGTGATATCGCGAAAAACTTGAATATTTCCAAGAAAGGGTATAAGCTGCTTATCCGGGTCGGACGTGATGGTGGGCAGGAGGTCCAGCATCTCCACCTCCACTTGATAGGGGGTGCGCGTCTCTCGGAACATATCTATCCGGTAAATGAATAATAATCCGGCGTCCGGTCTCGGAATGTACTTGCTGTGTCGTGAAGGTTCGCGAATCGGCAAGTGCCTTCCGGATTCATTTCCGGATCGCCCTCTAGAGAAAGGAGGTTGGGAATCATGATACAGGTAAAACGAAAGGAGCGGGAAACAGCTGAAGGTCTTATCCGGCGTTTTTCCCGTCGTGTCCAACAGAGCGGCGTGCTTCGGCGTGTCCGGAAGCTTCGTTTCCGTCAGGGAGAGAAGAGCAAGGATGAGCGACGGAACGAGGCTCTCTATAAAGTGAAGATACGCAAAGAAATCGACCGTCTGAAGAAAATGGGTAAATTCGATGAGAATGCACTTCAGGAAATCAAGAAACGTCTGAACGCCTAGTGAAATACTAGTGAAGAAGACGGTGACGGTCGGGGAGCGGAGAAATGTCCGGGGCGTGGTCGATTGGGCCAGTAGGCCTCGGACTTTTTTCTTGCGGATTTTCAGGATACTTTTTGCGTGTAATCGGTATAATACAAATGACGTATGGGATTGATAGCCGTATTTCAGGACGAGTTGAAGACAGCCATGAAGAACGGGGACACGGAGCGGCGGGATACGATTCGTTTTTTGCAGAGCGCTCTCAAGAATACAGCGATCGATCTTCGGAAGCCGGTGACCGATATGTCGGATGATGATGTGCGGTCGGTTATTAGGAAGCTCGTCAAGCAACGTAAAGAGAGTATCGTGCAGTATCGGGCCGGATCGCGTGAGGATCTGGCGAAACAGGAAGAGAAGGAATTAGGGATTCTCTCCGAGTTTTTGCCTGCGGAGATGGGGGAGGAAGAGGCGAAGAAAATGGTTACTGAGGCGCTGGCGGAGTGCGGGGTGGTCTCACGAAAGGATCTCGGAAAAGCCATGGGCTTCGTCATGAAAAGAGTGGCAGGTCGGGTATCAGGAGATGTGGTGAAGCGGATCGTGACAGAGCTTTTGCCGGAATCGGAAGACTAAGGACCGGAGCTTCTTCGTGGTTGGGTGGAGAAGGAAAGGATGGTATCATGGGAGAAGCCCGGAATATTTTCCGGTGGAAGAGAGATATTCATCTCCTTCCGAAAGACACGGTGTCATATGAAGATACGAGCATTTTGGAAAAGCATGCAGCATGCCGTGAGCGGTATTTCTTTCGCTTTGGTCCGTGAGCGGAATTTTCAGATCGAGTGCGGCGTCGCGATAGGCGTGCTCGTCTGTGCTCTCTGGTTCCCTTTGCTCCCTTCGGAATGGGCACTTCTCTTGCTCGTCATTGGTTGGGTGCTGACGCTGGAGCTTATTAACACCATCATTGAACGCATTTTGGACATTGTGAAACCGAACGTGCATCCGTACGTGCGCGTCGTAAAGGATATGGCTGCCGGGGCGGTGCTGATCGCGTCTTTCGTGGCGACGCTGGTTGGAATCTTCATTTTTTTGCCGCACCTTATAGGATGAAAATTGTGCAAGTGACGGGATATGGGTTATAATTTTCTGTGCTGCTGAGGGCGGCATATTTTTTCCGGTTTTTCCCGAGATTTTTTCAAATACAAAATAGAGATCGAGATTATTATGTCCAAGAGTCGTCTTCTTGTCGGTTTAGACATCGGATCGGCAAATATCCGGGTGGTTATTGCTGAGGGGGCATCGGAAGAGGCGCTCTTGCGCGTGATCGGGGTGGGTGAAACCCAATCTATGGGTGTCCGCCGTGGGGCGGTGGTGGACACGGAAGCGGTGGCGAAAGCCTGTCATATGGCTCTTGAACATGCCGAACGTATGTCCGGACATGTGTCTGAGGGAGTTTTCGCTTCTCTTTCGGGCGCTGATATTCTTTGTCAGGAGGCGAACGGAGTCGTCGCGGTGAGCCGGCCAGATGGCGAGGTCGGGGAGGATGACGTCTCTCGTTGTCTCGGAGAAGTCGAAGCACGACTGTCTCTGCCTTTGAACCGGGAGGTAATACATGCTCTTCCGAAGAGTTACCGGCTGGATGATCAGAAAGATATCAAAGATCCCGTAGGCATGCGAGGAGTCCGTCTTGAAGCGACAGCATTGGTCGTAACTGGGAGTACGGCCCAGCAGAAAAATATCGGGCGGGCGCTCGAGCAGGCGGGTACTCAGGCGGAGTCACTGATCGTCGAGCCGTTGGCTGCGTCGGAAGCAGTTCTACATCAGAAACAAAAAGAGCTCGGTGTCGTGCTTATAAATATCGGGGGGAGTACGACGTCGATAGCGGTGTATGAGGATGGGAACCTGTTGCATCTGGCAGTTCTGCCGGTGGGAAGCGGCCATATTACGAATGATATCGCTATCGGTCTACGGACCTCGATCGATGTCGCGGAAGCGGTGAAGTTGCAATATGGTACCGCCGATCCTCGCGAAGTAAACAAAAGGGAAGAGATCGATCTTGGCTTGTTTGATGCACATGAGGAAGGGATGGTCTCTCGTTACCATATCGCCGAGATCATCGAAGCGCGCATGGAAGAGATATTCGCTTTTACGAACACGGAATTGAAATCGATCGGTCGCGATGGACTGCTTCCCGGTGGGGCCGTGTTGACCGGAGGGGGAGCCCTTCTGCCCGGAACGGTCGATCTGGCAAAGAGAATGCTTCGTCTCCCGGCGCAGATCGGCTATCCGAAGCCTTTGGGGGGAATACTCGATCAGGTTGATACGCCGCAGTTCGCAACCGTTGTCGGGCTGGTGCTTTTGGCAGAAGAGAGTATACTGGAGAGGAAAGGGAAAATACGCGGATGGGCGAATGAACGATCAATGCCGGATTGGGTGCGTCAGTTTTTCGAGAAAACCCAGAAATTGGCAAAGCGCTTTCTCCCGTAGGAGAAGCATCCGTGATATTCAGATAAAAATCAAAAAACGAAAATAAAAGCGTTCCTTGGGTGGAGAGTCTCGCTTGATGCTTTTTTCTGTCATGTGATAGAGTAGAGTCTCTGGCGAGCGGTTCTCTTCTGGAGCGTTTTTTTGTGCGGTATACGGATGAAATAATACTTTTTTTCTTGAGCAAGAGGATTATGGCAGAGATCAAGCCCGATTTGGAGACTTTCGCGAAAATAAAGGTGGTTGGCGTCGGCGGTTCCGGAGGAAACGCTATCACGCGTATGATCGATGCGAAAATCCGCGGGGTGGAGTTCGTTGCCATCAATACCGATGCCCAAGCCCTCCATCACTCGAAGGCGCAAGAGAAAATCCATATCGGAAAGAATCTGACCAAGGGACTGGGAGCTGGTATGAATCCGGAAATCGGCCGTCAGGCGGCGGAAGAGAATCGGGATGAGATACAGGAGGTGTTGAAGGGAGCTGATATGGTGTTTGTCACCTGCGGGTTGGGCGGTGGAACCGGGTCTGGAGCGGCACCTATCGTCGCGGAGACGGCGAAGGAACTCGGTGCGTTGACAGTGGGTGTCGTCACCCGGCCATTCTCATTCGAGGGTTCGCAGAGGCGTTTTATCGCGGATGAAGCTTTGGCGAATCTCCGGGAACGCGTGGATACGATCATCACTATCCCGAATGACAAACTTCTGTCGATCATCGACCGGAAGATGACGCTGATCAATGCATTCCGCATCGTGGACGATGTACTGCGTCAGGGTGTGCAGGGAATTTCGGATCTTATCACGAAGAAGGGGGAGGTGAATGTCGACTTTGCGGATGTCCGTGCGGTGATGCAGGATAGTGGGAGCGCGCTTATGGGTATCGGTATCGCTTCGGGAGAAAATCGGGCGGTCGAGGCGGCCAAGGCGGCTATCAACAGTCCTCTTCTCGAACTTTCGATCGACGGGGCGAAAGGCGTGCTTTTCAATATTTCCGGTTCGAGCGACTTGACTATGCTCGAGGTGAATGAAGCGGCTAATGTGATTACGGAGAATATCGATCCAAACGCGAAGGTCATCTTTGGTACGGTTGTCGATGATCAGGTGCGGAAGGGCGAGATACAGGTGACGGTGGTTGCGACGGGCTTCGATGACGGTTCGAGCAAGGAGTCTCCGATCGGATTGGTGAATGTCGTTCGTCAGTCGGCAGCGACGAGGCTGGTTACCCGATCCTTGCCGAACAGAATGGCCGAAACCGAGGAACCGGTGGAAGAAGAAGTGGCTGATGATCTCGAATCAGAGTTCGTCTTCACGACGAGACATATGGAGCCCTCGCCGATGATTATCGAAGAGAAGATACAGCCCAAGCCGGCCGTGCAGCGGCATGAATCCAAGGAATTGGCCGAAGAGGACGATCTCGAAATTCCGGCGTTCATCCGGAGGAAGATGAAGAAGTAAGAAGG
>CAYMZY010000022.1:0-16489 GCA_964395165.1 uncultured Bdellovibrionales bacterium
AAGCTCGAAGATAAACTCCGATCCGTGTCCATGACCCTCTGATTCCGCCCAGAGACGGCCTCCGTGCTTTTCAACAAAAGTCCGCCCGACATATAAACTTTCAACTACTCCATGAAAAACCCCCTGTGTAAGTACGTCCATACCCCTTTTAATTGCACCAATACCAAAGATATTTTTTGATTGACAAAATCCCACGCTAGGTTATTCACGAATTATCGATCAAAGTCAAAGAGAGCCAGTCAAGGTCC
Organism: uncultured Bdellovibrionales bacterium; assembly: GCA_964395165.1. Lineage (GTDB taxonomy): Bacteria > Patescibacteriota > Minisyncoccia > Moranbacterales > UBA1568 > JAGOSP01. The sequence continues at coordinate 249 of CAYMZY010000022.1, forward strand.
TTTTCTTAGATATGATACCTATCCACTCGCTCCCACCATCCTGAATAAAAAAGTGCTCTCGTTCCGGAACGAATCCGGCATCGCATAATTCCGTTACTACCTCCTCGATATTATAACTAAAAAATCCTTTTTTGTGCTTCCCCTTCATTTTCTTTCTCACAATAGTTCCGAATACTCCACTGTCCGACAAAAGACGATGGATATTTTTGAGAGTCTTCCTCCGGTCGTTTTTATAGAGATGAGTAAAGAGTGCAGACGCAGACCAGACCGCGTCAAAAATATCCGTTCCTGAAAAACTAACCATATCTCCCACACAAAATGCCCCCAACCGTTCCCTTTTGGCGAGCCGTATCATACTCTCTGATATATCCACGCCGGTTGCCCTGAAAGATCGTTTTGAAAAATAATCTACGTCTTGTCCGGGACCGCAACCAAGGTCCAGTATCGTTCCACCGGGACGCACTTCTCTGAGAAAAATTTCAAGAATTTCAGTATTAACCATACCAAAATTCTTCGCATATTCCTCAGCGTTTTTTTCATAATATTCTCTAAAATCCATACGAGAGAATCCGGAAGAGATGCATCATCTCTTCCGGATTGTTAATAATAACAGTGAGGATCCTCTCCGAGGTAATCACCCGAATATGCAAACGCTCTCGATCTACATCCTCCACATTGAGATTTCGCTTGGCAAGATCCACATTTCCCCCGATATCGCATCTCGAGCATTCCCTTCACTACCTCGCTCGAAGAAAATGCTTCTTTGATTTTTTTTAGGGATGAATCCCGACTAACTACCGTAATAACCTGCGGGAGGAATGCACATGGCGTCATGGTTCCATCTTCTACACCCCATTCCGGGAAATCGGAAGCTCGAAGATAAACTCCGATCCGTGCCCGTGGCCCTCGGATTCCGCCCAGAGGCGCCCTCCGTGCTTCTCGATGAACGTCCGACCGACGTACAATCCGAGACCGGTCCCGCCGACATACAGTTTTTCAGTCTCCTTGCTCCGGGCGAATTTCAGAAAGATATGCTCAAGGTCTTCCTTATTAATTCCGATACCGGTATCCTTGACCGACAGACGTACTTTCCCGTCTTCCGTCTGTTCCATCTTGACGATCACCGAACCGGTTTCTGTGTACTTCAAAGCATTATCAATCAGGTTGGATACCACTTCACGGATCTTTCCGGCATCGAGAGAAAGGAGGGGCAGCGGTGTTTCCGGAACGACGACCCTGAGATCGATACCTTTTTTCTTCGCGATGACAGCGAACATCCCCGCCGTGTCATTCACTACCTCAGCCAACTGTGCCGACTGGTAGTTATATTGCATCCTCCCTGATTCGAGCCGTGAAATTGAAAGCAGGTTTTCTACAAGCTCGATAAGGCGGCTATTGGCAGCATACACCTTGTTCACGACGTCCTGGATCTGATTGTCGATCTTCCCGTAACTCCCCTCGAGTATGAGCGATGTATACCCTTTGATCGCCGTCAACGGCGTCCGAAGCTGATGCGACGCGATCGAGATGAATTCCGACTTGGCATTGTCCAAACGCTTCAGTTCCTGATTGGCCGTCGCGAGCCGATCAGACATCATCTGCAGCTCTTCCTTCCGCTCGACCTCCTTCTTGACGGATTTCACCAGGAACCAACCGGCGCCAGTCGTGATAAACAACGTGATCAGAATCAGGATATGATTGACTTCGGTTTTGGCGAAAAACAACATCGAACCGATAAGGATGAATTGGGTGATCGTAAGCGCCTGTACACCCAGAAGCTTGATATCGAACGCCTGAAATTTTACGATCAAGTAAGCCAGAAACCCGATGAATATTGGCATCCCGAACAGACCGTACTGCTCCATCCCCCACTGCAGTGTCAGACTCCCGAACAGATTCCCCCAAGAAAACGCGATAAGGAAACAAAAAATACCGAAAGAAAAAATAATTATCTTCTTTCTTAACAGGGCATCTTCTTTTACATTTCGATATTTTTTAAATAAGTACCCAAAAATCCACAGAAGTACAGCCCCCTGAAAAACATAGGAATAGTACACCAATATGCCTTGCTGCGCCTCACAGTTTACCAAATCAAAACCAGAGAGGTTCCATGATGTTGGTAGCAAAAAAATAAGCGGGAGCAACAGCGTTACCATGATGGTTTTTTGGTAAAAGCTTGTGTCTTTTTCTTCAAGAAAAACATGAGCAAAGTACCAGGTACCACTCAAAATCAGAGCCTGAAGCAGATACAAACCTGACCAGAAAAACATAATAATTTGACTATCCCCCCCCGTCCAAACTACTAGATCAACAAAGTTCCACAAAGCAAAAAGTATAGATACTCCTAAAAGAATACCGGAAGCTAATGTTTTATTCTGTCGAAATACAAAACCACTCAGTAACAAAGCCGCAAAAGAAGTCGGAATATGGGAGTAATAGAGTAGCTTAGGCGCGTGTTCGGTAAAAACAAGAAAAACAGGATCCCATGATTCGACACACATTAAAGATGGGATGTCCATATTTTATTTTTGAATAATAGGCGACAATATCGTATTTGCCTTCCAGTATTCGCAACTTTCAGGAGGGCTTATTGATGTGACCTTGCTTCGAATGTTTTTCTTCTCAAAGCCAGCTTCCTGTAGCTTTCTCAAATGAACAGCCCCAAATTCATTAATTTCATCTGAATAGTAGGTAAAAACACCGCCCTTCTTCAATTTATCATAAGCAACCTTAAAAAACCCGAAATGATTTTGATATACCTCGTCCTCAGTAAGAGGGTATGTATCAAAAAGTATCCCGTCAAGACTCCCATCGGGAACCTGACCGATAACGTCCTCCCAAAGGCCCTCTAATACCTCTACAGTGTGTGGAGCACTCTGCGCAAACACTCTCGCCTTCTCAGCTACAGCGGCATTAACCTCAATAACAATATGTTTTTGAATATCATGCTGCTGGATAAACCCCGCCGAAATACCCATACCAAAACCAAGCTCCAACACGACACCGCCATTCTGACAGGCGATATCAGCGAGTTCTTTCATGTAGGGAGTTTCCCAGTCTTCCATCACGGCATGTCCGAAAATCTTTAAGTCATGCTCAGAAAAATTCGCTTCTGCATTTTTCCAGTCACTTTTATTAAAATTAATATCTAGAACGTCTGATTCTTTATACTCTTTTTCCCAATCTGGAATTTGTGACAAAAAATCAGAACTTTTTTGAAAAACTTTCTCTTCCATAACTTTTCTACTCTTACGATTTACCCCATCATTTCATTATTCGACACTCAAAACCCGAATCCTCTGAAATCTCATTACTCCTTTTAGACAAACACTTGATTCAGTATACCAGAAAAATACTTTTTTCCATCCCCGAAAACTTAAACCTGAACAAAGAAAACTATTTCATGGATGAATTCAGGGAAAGCTCTTGGATAAAATCTCTAACCCTCCCTGAAGTAATCGGCGTATAGGTCTCCGACATTTCAATATCGAGAATAATATCGCCAATGGCAGAATCATAGCTTAAAATACCGCCCCCTTCTTTTGCGTTCATAACCAAAACTGCCCAGGTCTTGAGTTCATCAGAAGAAATATTTCCTTGAACGAAAGCATTAAGGATTAAAATAAACTTTTCGCGAGTCAGGTCAATTTTAAATATATCCTTCATATTCATCGATACGGATAACTTAAGAAAATTATTATTTTAGGCAGATTTCAAGGAAATCTGTCTAATGGACACGAATGGAACTATCGTTTTGTGTCCGGACCCGAGTATTCCCGGTTACTCACACGACCTTCTCCGCGCCCAGTTGATTTCTCGTAAGTAACGTAGCCAGATTTCTGGCCGCTGCCACTTTGACGAACACTGTGGTGATTTCCACCGTTATTCTTACTCTTCACTCCGGTTGTAAACCGAGTCCCATTGTCTGGAGTACCGCTCCAAACGCCAAACATACCACTCAAAAGACCCATTTGAAACCTCCTCGAAAAAAGCTTTGAGGAAATTTCCTCATCTCTTCCCTTGACCCTATGTCAAGAAAAGAAAGAGAAATTTATATAAAGAAAATTTCAACTAAACGCATTCCAACCTCTGCTGTATCTTTTTTAAGATACAATACTTTTCCGCAATTTCAAACTGAGGCCCTCCTCAGATACCCCCACGCTTCCAGACTAGCTCGTTCCGTATCAATGAAACGTTGCCCAATATCTTTCCGGTAGAACATCTTGGGTATAATCAGGTTCTCCACTCTCGCGTATGCTTCTTGGCGCGCCTTCTCGATTGTTTCTCCAAATCCGGTAACATGAGCAACACAGCCTTTGTGTCCTTTTACAATATACTGAAAATCCTGGCTACCCTTTTTTATCCTTGAAACTTCTTCAAAAAAATAATGTCTCAGTATATCTTCTTCGCTCACTGGTTCACGAAAGTATATCTCAATGTCTTTCGAGGCGTACTCCGACGAAAGATACTCGTATGGAAACGGAGGGATAGCAACGGTCACAACAATACCGTATCCTCTTTTAAAGTTAAGTTTATACTGATGTTTGTCGGCGATAGCCCCTAAAAATTCCCCCCAAGGAGAAAGATGCAACTCTGCCTGCATCGCCGTAGATGGATCCCCAAATCGAGCCGTTGCCTCAAGCGGCCATACTCCCTCACCATTCACGATACAGTTTACGTCGAAATCGCCATGAAACCCGATTTCGCGCAAATGCTGGGAAAGCTTAAAAAGGGTTTCCCGAAAAAGAATATTCGATTCATCCTCGTCATACCACATCAACGTTCCCATCTCAGGGGTCTTTGGACCAATACCACCAGGCATGAGGCTCTTATGCTCAAAGTTGATCTCAATGGGGCCCACCCAGTCATCCCCATTAAAAAATCGACCGATACCAACCTCCACCCCCTCAATTTTTTGTTGAAGATGAACATGGTGGTCAGTATCCTGGTAACGCTTGAGAATATTTATCACATCACGCCCATCTGGTAACTGGCCTACATAATTCGACGTACTTACGTGCTGAGAACCATTCAGTTTAACCACCCATTGTTTACCAGTGGTGGATTGCACATGCTTAATCGCCTCTCTGACAGAGGTAAAATTAAAAGCTGGGGACTGACGAATCCCATATCTTCCAAAAACTTCCTGCCCGTACGCCCGATCAATTTCGAGTCGATCACCAAGTGCGCTTCCTCCAACTACTCTGTACCCTTGTTTGCGTAAGTTATCCTGTTTTTCACCAAAACCAATATCATCAAAAATAATCAGGCCTTCTTTGCCCACCCACGCGAGATTCGCTTCCCAATCATCAATGATATCGACAAAACCGCTGCAACAGTCACGAAGCGCCACTTCTTTTATAAATAGCCTCACTTGATGTCCCTCAAGTCGCAATAACGATACTAATTCATTAGCAATCAACTCACCTGAGATAAAAAGTACACGCATAGGACTATCAAAAAGGTTACTGCTAGTCAGGAATAATCCCTTCACTCATTAAAACACGAAAATATCCTCCCTAATAATCAAAACAAAAAACCCATTTTTTCAACATACATCCTTTCCCTGAAAAAATCCACCCGAGAAGAGCTGGCGACCCAAAACAAAATGAATAAGTTGTAACACCAAAAAGCCTGATTAAAATACCCCGAAAATCATGGCTGATCGATAAACTCCCGTATAAAAAACTACGCGTCGCCATTCATGTTACCGGAAACGGAGAGGTGGGTAAGGTTTGCTCTTATGATTAAGAAACAAACGCAATAGCGATGACGAGGCAGAATGTCGCAAAGATTTTTATATTGGCGCCAGACAACTGCTTCAGAAGGACTTGTCCCACTATCCGGTTCTGCCGATGTGCGACACGGTACAACCAGACGGCGCTGATACTGATAAATATGATAAAGATCGGCACTAGTGCTTCGATGACCGCAACGAAAGTTGCCGACGGAGCCAGGCTCAACGCCCGTTGTGAAGTGATAGTCGCTATAAGCGATAAACCTTCCGAAATAGCGAACCACATGAAGTTCTTTTTCGCCAAAAGCACGATCTCACCCAACCTTACGAAAGCACGGGAACGATATCTGACAAGTAAAATAATAAAAGCGCCAAGCGAAGCGCTCAGGCAAAACACCAAAAAAACGCTCAAAAAATTTCCGCCAACATAAGCCTTGCTCGAAAAAATCATACTCAACGAAAAAAGAATCGTCGCGCCCATCATAGGGAGTGAAAAGTGCCGCACCTTTACTCCACGTACTACTTTCTGATAAAAAACAAGCGATAATACTCCGAAAAATGAAAGTACGACCCCGACATAGTGACGGAATTCGAGAACCTCTCCAAAAAACAGCCAGGCCAAAAACGGGACTACCGGTACGCTGAAATTCCAGAAAGTCTGTGCGAGCGACGAATCATTGTCATTGAAAAGCGCCGCGAAATAGCAGAAAAATGACAAGATGAATGTCAATCCGGAAATAACCGCGAAAAAAAACACCTCCGAAGATGGAGGTGAAAACTCAACGATACCGAGCAGAACAAGAAGAAGCGGTAATGATTGGAAGGCCCCGGAGACGACGATCGCGTCATACCGGTCTCGATACCAATTCACGACGAAATAGCTATCAAGCACGGCACATAACGCCCAAAGAAAGGGTGCTACAAAAGCGACAATCAGCCAAGAATTTTCCATAACAACATACTTTCCCGCGAGAATCCCCCCAGAAAAAATCGCTACTTCAGGACCTTTACCTCAACGGGCTATTGTACTTCAAACGTGAAAATTGTCAATTCCGACCTTCCCATGGAGTTCTTCATGATCCGGACTCCGAGGGAATCTCCACCGCCTCGTCTCCGGTCCCTCCGACAGCCTCCCCTTCCATTCCGTTCGAAGGAACGCCGCTTTCCGAAGGTGCCCCCAGATCTTCCATCGTTTCCGCGGCAGAATGCTCGATTCGGTATGTCTCCGGATCCGAACAGACAGCGTCCTCGCCTGCTGTCGAATCGCAGAATGTCACTCGGCAGTCGATCTCCTCCGGCTGACACATCGCAACTGGGCAATCCGCTTCTTGCGGATCGCACAATGGTATGTTTCTCGCGTTCCGATGCAGCAGTTTGTAATACGAAGTGTCCTGCTCCGGGTCTCCGGTACACTCCTCTCCATTCTCCGGATCACATACATACACGAAACAAGCCTCGATCGTCGGATCGCAACTCACCTGCGCTTCGATAACATAATCCCTGACTACCATGTACCGATAGTAAGTCAGAAAGATGACGCCCAATAAAATAAAAAAGAACACCAGGAAAAGCATTTTCGATTTCTTGTCCATATCCGATCAAGATTCAATGATTCAACACATGCTCGTATTCTAACACAAAAAATCCGAAGAAAGATATTCCAAAATGCCCCCCCCGGTCTTGACCATGAGGGGGAATAGCAGTGCCTATCCTATCCTTCTGAAGAATCCCTCATCGGAGATCGAAACATTCTCCTGCGTCCTCGCGTGGAGATCCTTCACCGCCACTGTCCCACCAGTTACTTCCGTCTCTCCAATGAAACCGATGAAAGAGATTCCCTTTTTCGTCGCATACTCGATATGCTTGGAGACCTTGTTCCCGCCGACGAGACTGACTTCACAGGACACTCCCCACTCGCGCAGCCGAGATGCGAAACCCTCCGCGTACGCGTCAATCGCCCCATCCGAAGCGAGTGGAACGATCAAAATCTTCGTGTATGCCTGCGATTGCGCTGTCACGACTCCATATCGAAACAACTGCGACAACAGACGAGTCAGTCCAATCGACATACCGACTCCGGGGAAATTCCCTTCCGCGAATGATCCGACCAGATTCTCATAACGCCCACCTGAACAGACGCTGCCGACTTCCGGATATCGGACCAGACGGGTCTCGAATACCGTTCCGGTATAATAGTCCAGTCCGCGCGCGATCGACAGGTCGATAACGAGCTCATTCGGCAATACGCCCTTCGCAAGCGCCATACCGACTACGTCCGTCAGTTCCGCCACCCCCTTCTGATACAGCTCATCCGTCGACATGGACGCGAGATCGGCGGCCATCGATTGGAGGGCGATCCGCTTTGAAAGAAAGGCGAGGATTTCTGAAACATCGAAACTGGCATCGCCCAGAACCGATCGCACCTCCTCGATCACCGCATCCTCCCCGATTTTCTCAAGCTTATCGACACAGCCCATCACCGCGTGATGATACTCAGTACCGATACCGATGCCTGAGAGGAATCCCTGGAGGATTTTCCGATTGTTGATACGGATCTGGAATTCACCGATATCGAGCGCTCGGAGAATACCGGCCATCACCGCCGGAATTTCCGCGTCGCATGAAAGTGGCAACGTTTCACGTCCGACGATATCGATATCACATTGATAGAACTGCCGAAACCTCCCCGCCTGGGCCCGCTCACCTCGCCACACCGGTTGTATCTGATAGCGCCGGAAAGGGAATGCGAGATGATGTTCATGTTGGGCGATATAGCGGGCCATCGGCACCGTCAGATCGAAATGCAGAGCCAAATCATTGTCCCCGCTTTCCGCCGGATCACCCGTCGCGTGCAGACGATTTATTCTGTAGATTTCTTTCTCATTTCCACCTTTCGCGACCAGGGTACCAGCACGTTCGACCGCCGGCGTCTCGATAGGACAAAAACCGTGCAATCGGAAAACGGAACGGATCTTCTCAAGGAAATCCTCCTCGACAACCTTCTCCTGGGGCAACCACTCGGGAAACCCGCTGATCGGTTTGATATCTGACGTCATAGGTTCTTGTTCCAAAAAAATCAGTATATATCGGAACTACTTCATACGAGACAGTACCATCGCTACATAAAAACGGCAACCCATCTGACCTCGAATTTTTCCTAAAATGGAAAATCCTCCCCGAAAAACCTAAGAATAAGACAAGAAACACTACCGGAAACAGCCGCTTTGAAAAAATTACACCTTATCCCAGAAATTCCTTCTCCCCATTGAAACGAGCCTCCCAGGATACGTAATTCAGAAGCAGGAATACGAAGATTGAGACGACGAAGATTCCCGACCGATGCTCTTCCAAAAGCGGCATGCTTTGGAATACATCATACAAGAGAAAGAACCCAAGCAAAGGCAGGAGGCTGTCCGTTACCCGGTTCAGGAATGTTTCCCTGATTCCCACCCAAATCTCGAAACACTCCCAGGCGAAAGCCAGAAGCACGATACCACCGAAAAAGTACCAGAAATGAACAGGAAAAACTCCGAAAAAACTCGCTGCCACTACACCGAAAAAGAAGTGCGGTATCGACCACACATCGAACAATCTGCCCCGACCATACCATTCGGAATACCAACTTTTTCTCATGCACCCACTCTATCACCCTCTGGAAACAGGTGCAAAAAAGCCCCCCGGTATTTCCTATCAGACCTTCTACTCATAGAAGAGCTTGCTCTCCTTATTGTACTGAGAAATAGTCTTATTGCTCTTTTCGACCAAATCATTATAGTTCGCAATACTCTCCTCGAGCCCTGCTACGAGCCGGTTATATGACTTCACCAGGGAGTTGTACTCCTCATACCGCTTCTCTCGCTTCAGCTTGGATAACCGGGCATCATACCGATCTAATTCCTCTTCCTCACTCGCGACCACCGATCTTTGTTCTTTGAGTTGAAGCTTATACACGAAGATAGTCTCTCGCAGATGTGTAAGCCGGTCACGCGTTTTCAAGGTATCGATGATACCCGTGTATTCTTTTCCAGGGGTTTCATTGAGGATTTCGACCCGGCCCAATGCCTGATACCGATTTTCCGGCCGATCATCGAGGGCATCACCGATTTCGATCTGCGCGGTCGCTACCCGACTGGCCGAAACCAGGGACGGTACGGTTCCGATCTTGTTCCCTGCACCGGTCGTCTCGAGAAAGCAGTATCCGGAATCATAATTCGCATACTCCGGAGGACACCGCACTCCTACCGCCATATGATTGTCCCGGGGATCAGGAAACAAGAAGATAGACACACCTATTCCGAGTTCCTGCAAAAGTCGATATGCGAGATAACTCTTATCCTGACAGACGCCCGTTTGATCATAAAGCACTTCGTAAGGATACGTCGTCTTCTCGTCCATTCCATCCAGACCGGCTTCCCGGCGATCGGTTTTCCCTTGATCATAAGGAATGCTCTGGACGAAGGCTGCCGTAAGTTCGACCAGCTGATTCTCGTCAAGATTATTCCGCTCTCCGAGCTGTCGGATTGCCCGAGCGATATCCGGCACAGTAGAGTCACCGTCGATCGAATGAAGAAAAAGGGCGTTCAGTCGAGCCCACCACGCCGCATCTTTTCCCGATTTGCTCACAAGCGGAACGCCCGTCGGAAGCGAGTGGTAGAATCCGTAGGAAGAATCATGAAGTGTCGTTTCTAGAGCATACGTTTTCCCATGGTATAGCCAAGTGAAATCTTTCTTCCGTGGGAATTCCGGCGACGGAAAAACCGGAACCGGCGGCTCATTGGTTCTGAAAATGCTCCCTATACCCGATTGCCACCCGTCGCTCCCCCGAAACGGTTGATATGCGACCTCGAAAATCCTCGCTCCGACGAAAGCAAGAACACCCAAAGAAAATAGCAGCGTAAGAACCTTTATCCTACCTGTTCCCCGCAGATACCGCGAGCGGATTCGTCTGGAAAATATGCTCATTTCTTTGACACATCCCCTGCCTGTCCGGCAGGCAAAAAATTATGGGCGAGAGATAAGCAGTATTCCTTCGACGCCCCCTATCGAATCCGTCCCATTTGTCTGCTGGAAATAGAGATCGTCAAAAAGGATCCGTATCTTCAGTTTCCCCAGACTTCTCTCAAACACCATATCTCCACGATCAACCTGCTTCGAAACAGGCTGTTTTTCAACCGATGTCTCTTCCGACACCTGCTGACTGGAGGCATACCTATCAGAAAGCCATCGGGCTTTTTCTATCAAGTCGACATTCTCGATCACTTTCCTGGTTTTCAGATCTATCACCTGCAGCGCTCCATCCAACAGGATGACCTCCTCATTACCTCCCTGAAGAACGCATTCCGGAACACAAGAGAATCGATACAGACGAGAAAATCCATCGATATCGACAGCGCTCCGATGGTAGGTAAAAAACCGGTATTCCCGAGTCATATCTGTCACCTCCCGATCATCCGACTCGGACCCATAGTCGACACCGAATGTCAGAAATACTTGTTCAGGAGTCGATCCTTCCAAGGGAATCCCCATGCGGACAATCGCTTCATCCAGTCCGCGCATATCCCAAAGATACCGGACCGCGGACCTGATATCGTCCTTTTCTTTTTCCGGAATCAGAATCTGTTGGTTCTGATTTACGGCGCCATCGACCAGAACAGCGTTCTTCACCAACAGTGTTTCAAGACGATGTGACTGACTCGAACGAGCGATCGAAAAAACACTCAAGGGACCGAACGAGAAGACGAGAACACTTACTGCCGTAGCGAAAAAGAGATATCGGACATCATCTCGATTCCTTGTCAGACTGAACACTGAAGTTCCGATCATCCACAAGCCAAAAAGCATCATCCCCACCCGATTCACTGTCAATCCGTATTCCGAAACCCGAATGAAAACCGCTCCCCAAAGCAGCAGAGCCAAAGGAATAAGAGTCACAAAGAATGTTTTCACCATCGGCCGGATCCATGACGAATGGTCCCTGCGCGGGAACAGAAGGAAGTAGGTCATCACCCCGAACAAGGTATACCAGAACACGAGGAATGCTACCGTCCCCTTGGGCCACTCCCCTATCAAAAGTATCTTTCCGCCATAGAGGTACAGGATGCTTCCATAGAGGAGAAGCAGAGGCACGAGTACGTATTTCGAAAATACTTCAAAGACATAGGGATACTCGCCCATCACTTCGAGATGATCGAACTGTTTCGGGATACCCGCCAAAAAAACGGTCGTACTCACTAGTCCGACGATCAGAAGCCAAACCCGAAAGTACCATTCCGGCTGAATCTGCCACTCGAAAAGAAATTGGAGGCTCGCCAAAGAAGCGACAATACCGACAAAGAGCGTCCCAGTAGAAAATACCGTGAAAAAAAGCCTTCCGAAAAGCTGCCGATTGTATTGCCAGAACCCATTCACCTGCCGAGACACGAAGTACGGCGCTGAAAATAAGGCGATGACGCTCACCAGAAGAAAGAGAAACACCTGAGCGATATCGATGCTTCGCATCGCCCCGAATCCTTCCGGAAGAAACCAGAAGTATCCTTCCGCGAAAATAACCAGAAGAGCACTCACCGCCGACTTGCTCCGACCGAATCGCTCAGCGAATATATATCCGGCCGATCCGACGAAAAAACTCACGCCGAAGACGATGATCAGTTTCTCGATCCAGGCAGGAGTTGCACCATCGACAGCGTTCACGGCAAGTCCTGTTCCGACGCATGCGAACAAAGCGACCAAGGGAAATCGGGCGATCACTCCCCGGACCATATCCACACTCAACCTGAAAAATACAAGGTTCATGCCCATACGATTTGATGATTAAACTTCTTTTTATTATACTCCTCAATCTCGGATACGTGCCATACCTTCCGCGTCACCAGGCTCGACAAAAAAAACGGGCAGGACTCACATCCCGCTCCGTTTCCCACCTTTGACTTCCGATTATGCTTTCTTCGGCGTCGTCTTCTTTTTCACGATCTTTTTTCTTCCGATGGCCGATTCTTCTTCTTGGGCCGATTCCTGAGCAGCCTTGATACCCGTTATGATATGTTGCACCGCTTCACGTACTTCCGCGATATCACTCTTTTTCTTCGACGGCTTCACTTCGACAGGAGCAAGAACACTCTTGGAGTTGAGGATATGCAGAATCTGATCCACTTTGACACTGACGTCATCCAATTGTCTCTTAAGACCCTCCATCCTCTTATCTTCCATCATCAACGGTTTTGGAAAAGAAGCGCCCGAAGTACGGTACTCCTTACGAGGAAAGCGCGATTCACCACCTCGTTCATCCCGCCGACCGCGAGCATCTGAGGTTGGACTTTCCTGTGAACCGAAACAGTCCCGGCAATAGACCGGACGATCTCCACTCGGACGAAAAGGAATCTCGCATGACTTCTGACATGAAGAACACGTCGCGGAGAACATCTCTCTCGGTCCGTCATCCCGATTCCCACTCCGATGGAAACTTGGACGGCCAGCACCACCACCGAAACCGGATTTTCCTCCGCCGAAGCTCGGACGGCCAGCACCGAATCCACCCCGCTTATTCCCTCCGAAACCTCCTGCTTTCCGATATTCACCCATAAACATGTTCGCTTTTCACAAAATTATCTTCGTGCACCCTCTTCCGAAATACATCCGCTTGATGCATCGATTCCGATACTGTTATAACAATAACACAAAACTATTAGAATTGCAAATGACCCGTCTCCAAACTATACCCGACCTTCGAAACAAGCCCTCACCTTCTCAGCCGTCCGTACCCATGAAAATCGCGAGGCCTGAACAGGACCCGTATTCCGAAAAGCCAACCGGAGCTCCTTTGAGAGCAGCAGCTGACGCAACGACTGAAGAATCTCTTCGGGCCGATACGGATCGATAAGCAACGCGCTCGTCCCTACCACCTCCGGAAGCGCCGAGGTGTGCGAAACGATGACCGGCACTCCACAAGCGATCGCCTCCAAAGGCGGAAAACCGAATCCCTCATACAACGAAGGGTAAACAAAGGCGCTTGCAAGAGAATACAGGCCGGGTTTATCCTCATCCGCCACAAAACCGGTCAGGATGATTTTTTCCTTCACGGGAGATTTCTTCACGTATTCAAAAAATTTCCCGGAGTTCCATCCCTCCTCTCCCGCGATGACCAGAGAATACTTCATGAGTTCAGGATGTCCACTTGCATGCATCACCTCGAAAGCCCGGAGGAGCGCAATGAGATTCTTTCGCGGCTCTATCGTTCCGAGCGAAAGAATGAATTTGTACGGGAGATGATATTTCTCCTGTATCCCGAGAAGCGATGGATCGTTGTGACTGACCGGCCGAAAGATATCCCGGACACCGCTCAGAATGACAGTTATCTTCTGTTCCGATGTCTTGTACACGGCACGCAGGTCATCGGCCGTCGACTGCGAAATCGCGATCACCCGATCGGCGCGCTTCACGATACTCCGGAAATGCACGAAAAAATGCCAAATCCTCCGCTTCCAGGAAAATGTTTCCGGAAACAGTTCGAAAGAAAGGTCATGCGTCGTCACTATCAACCTCGTCTTCTTCGAGAGTGCGACGAAATTCAGATTCGGCAAGAAGAACACATCCACCCCGCCGAGCATGCGATCCATCTTCGGCCAACCCAAATACCAGAAACAGAAATTAAGCAGCTTGTTCGGCCAATGGAAAACACGAATCGAGACACGCGGATATTTCTTGACCCAAGAAAAATCAAGCTCTGAAGAATCCCAAGCGTTCACGAACAACAGATATGAATTTTCCGCATCCTGCCTGAACAGCTCTTCAAGCAAAGTCCGTGCATATTCTTCGACCCCTGAGCGCACCTTTCCCTGCAGGCATCGCGCATCAATCCCGATTCTCATAGCAGTATCCCCCATTCAAGATTCAAGACTCTTCACTTTCGATTTCCGCTCCGCCGCAGACTGTCTGAATGACCAAAAGAGAGTCACTACCCAAAACGCGACAAAGCATCCGAGTGCACCCCCTATGCCCACCACCTTCAGCAAAGTCATCCGGGCATCGAGGAGTACCGGGTCACTCCCGACGACAGTGAACCAGCCTTCCTTCTGGCCATCCTGATTCAGTCTCTCGGTATATTCATTCAGTACTTTGACGATGGCAACCGCTTCTTTCTCGAGAACCGATTTTTCCTTATGTGAAAAGGAAAGCTCGATGACCTGAGAAGAAAGTCTCTTCGCGCTGATCAGACTCTTCAATTCGCTTTCCGAACGAGAGGATGAATCGAAGCCAGATTCCTTGAGTATATCCGATACCACCCGTGGAGACTGAAGCCAACGGACCACCGTATCACCGAAACGCTCATCCGCTTGCAGTCGGTAAAAATCATCGAAAGCGTATTCGTTCGTCATCCTGCCTCCCTCACGTCCGACATTCAAAAGAAGTGAGGCACGATATTCCACCGGCTGGCTCACCTGCCATATCAAAGATCCGAAAAGAAACGCTGCCACGATAAGCGTGAACAGCTTCCGTTCTTTCCAGTATATTTTGACAATGTCATATGGTTCCATACGGATATTTCTGCAGACTATTCAGACATGGCTGTCCCCTTCCACAACCTCGTTCCGATTTCCAGATCGTCTCGCCAGATGCTCCATGACCTGACCTTCGACGTAGGCTCTTATCTTAGCCTTAAATACTTCTTTGTCAAAATGGAGGACTTGCGAACGGATGTATTCCGGATCGAAAGCCATTTCCTGAAACCGCTGCACCGCCCCAACAATAGCCTCGCTCGTCTGTTCATCGAAGAACACACCCATCTTGCCATCCTGCATATGTTCAGGAATATCACCACCACGATACGCGATCAACGGCCGACCCGAAGCTAGAGCTTCTATCGCCACAATACCGAAGTCCTCTTCCTGAGGGAAAATGAAACCGCGGCATTCCGCGTAGTATCTCGGTAACTCAGATTCATCCACCCGTCCGAGAAACTGGATGGTCGGACCAGCCAGCCTTTTCAACCGCTCCAGCTCCGGACCCCGTCCGATGATCTTGAGCGGCAAATGAAGCCGATTGAATGCCTCGATAGCGATATCGTGCCGCTTGTAAGCGATCAACCGACCGACCATCAAGTAGTACTCCTTTTGTTCCGGCACAATACCGAAACGGCGCACTTCCACAGGCGGATGAATGACGATGGCTTCTTTCCGGTAGTACTTCCTGATACGTTCGGCCACGAAATGAGAGTTAGCGACAATACGATCGACCCGATCCGCGCTCACCCGATCCCATAATCGGATCGGATTCATGAAGAACGGGACGAGTTTCTTCACGAAACGCGGGAATCCGAAATCCTCGGTATACTTCTGACAATCGTCCCAGGCATAACGCATCGGTGTATGCATGTACGAGATATGCAGTGTTTCAGGCCGAGTGATGACACCCTTGGCATAGCTTGATGAATCCGAAAGCACGACATCGTATTTCGAAAAATCAAACTGCTCAATAGCCGGCGGCATAAGCGGAGGAAAGAGCCGGTGAT
>CAYMZY010000023.1:0-13212 GCA_964395165.1 uncultured Bdellovibrionales bacterium
GCTTCACGCCATATATTAATATATTTGGGCGCTTGAAGCGCTCGACACCAACAATTTCATTCCCGGCTCTTTTTGAGGCGTTTTTTATTTTCAAGCTTATTGAGTTTTAGTGCAGTATTTTCAAACAGTGTCAGGCTGATTCCTTATGGGAAGCATTTTTGGGGCTTTTTCCGTCGTGAATACCGTGGGAAGGGATGGGGAGGGCATCGCTTCTCGTTTTCTATCCCGATTGGGCTATCGTATCGTGGCCCGGAATGTCACGAACCCTCAAGGTAAGCGGTTAGGGGAATTGGACCTTGTCGTGATGGATGGAGACTGTGTGGTTTTCGTCGAAGTGAAAACTCGGACCTCGACGGTACTTCCTCTTCGGCTTTCGATACAGAAGGAAAAACTATATCGATTGGCGAAAATCGGGGAGTGGTATATGAAACAGGCTGGATTACCGACGAAGCGATACCGTTTCGATTTGATCGGTATTCTATTGTTACCCGGAAAAGAACCTGAAATCACGCATATTCGGAATATATTCCTCTAGACTCGGAAGCTGATTCTGAGTATACTGAAAAGAGAGATTCGTAATGATACGTCTATGGCATTGGATACGGCATTCTTGGAAGAACAAAAGGTTCGGCTGTCGGAGCAGAAGGCTCATTTGGAGTCTGAGCTTGGTCGTTTCGCGAAGCCGACAGGAAGCAGTGGCGATTTTGAGACGCAAATGGAAGATCTTGGAAAGGGGGAAGACGAAAGCGCTCTTGAGGTTGAGGATTATGTCGATAACCTTGGAGTTGAGGCGACACTGGAAAAGGAGTTATCGGATACCTTGGATGCGCTCGCAAAACTTGAAAATGGGACATATGGCATCTGTGAAGAATCAGGAAAGGAAATCGGCGTTGATCGCCTTAAAGCATATCCTGCCGCAAGGACCGCTATTTAAGGGAACATTGTCGGGATACGCGGAAGGAGCGATGTTTGGACGAGGGCGTCCGTTTACATCGTTTTTTCTTTTTCTGGGTCTTGTCTCGCTTGATCAGGTTTCCAAGAATGTCGTTTCTCGGTTTTTCTCCGACCTTACGGTTTGTAATGCTCAAGCTTCTTGGGGGTTTTCTTTTCCGTTGCCAGTGTTGATCTTTGTTTCGATTTGTATTCTCGTCTGGATGATTGGTATACAATGGAAACGGAGGGAATTCAGTTCAGCTTTCCTGTTTGTTCTTGCTGGTGGAAGCGGCAACCTCCTTGATCGGATAACAGATGGCTGTGTGATGGATTTCTTTTCCGTGCCCCCGCTCCCTCTTTTCAATGTTGCAGACGTCTTTCTTTCAATAGGATGCCTGCTTCTCCTTCGCTCCTGGTACTACCAAGGTCATGTTCGGAGTATACGTTGATTCTCATTCTATCTATGCCAGCAACCATATATTCTGCCGCCACCGTCGGTTTGGAAGGGGTATTGGTCGAAGTGGAGACCGATGTTCTTCAGGCAGGCCTTCATGCCTTCACATTGGTTGGTTTGCCTGATATGGCTATTCGTGAGGCGCGGGACCGAGTGAGTGCCGCCCTGAAAAACTGCGGATTCGAGCCGCCGCACCATAGCGGTCGTGTGACGGTGAATCTCGCACCGGCAGATCTTCAGAAGAATTCTCCGATGTATGATGTTCCTATCGCTCTCGCCTTTCTGAAGGCGACCCAGCAACTCTCATTTGAGTCAAAAGGAAAGATGTTTGTCGGAGAGCTTTCGCTTGATGGATCGGTTCGTCGAATCGCCGGAATTCTTCCTGTTGTACTTTTTGCCCAACAGCAGGGATTTGAAGAAGTGTATGTGCCTAAGGAAAACGTGCGTGAGGCAGCTTTGGTGAAGGGCATACGGATTATCCCTCTTTCACACTTATTCGCTCTAGCGAAGCACTTGCGGGGCGATGAACATATTTCAGCTTTCGAGTCTGAAGAAGAGAAAACCAGTCGAAAGGAATCGCCGCACGATTTCAAATATATCCGTGGACAGGAACATGCGAAACGAGCACTGGAAATCGCCGCCGCCGGCGGACATAATGTGCTTTTTATCGGTCCTCCTGGGAGCGGAAAAACGCTTCTGGCTCGTGCTATTCCTTCGATTTTACCCGAGCTGGATTTTGAGGAACGCTTGGAAGTGACCAAAATCTATTCGATAGCTGGGCGAACGCACCGAACTGAAGATTTGATAAGCGAGCAGCCTTTTCGGGCCCCGCATCACACGGCGAGCGCGGCGTCTCTTATCGGTGGAGGAAGCTTTCCTCGACCGGGCGAGATCAGTCTGGCTCACCGCGGAGTCTTATTCTTGGATGAGTTCGCCGAGTTTTCCCGCTCGGTACTCGAAAACCTGCGGGAACCTTTGGAGGAAGGAGTGGTAACGGTTTCTCGGGTAAGAGGGTCTCTTCTTTTTCCAGCGCGATTCCTGTTGATAGCGGCGATGAATCCCTGTCCGTGCGGATATGCGGGTGATCCTGAGCACGCCTGCGCCTGTTCACCATACCAGGTACTTCAATATAAGCGGAAGATTTCGGGACCGATACTGGACCGTATCGATTTACACGTCGATGTGCCCCGCGTCAAACTGGAAAAGTTACAAGAAGCTTTCAGTGGTTCGGAATCAAGTAAAATCGTTCGCGGACGGGTAGTGGCGGCCCGTGAACGTCAGAAGGAGCGAATGAGGAGATTCAATAAAAAGACGAATGCCGAAATGGACACACGTTTATTGGAGAAGTTTTGCTCTATTGAGCCGGATGTGCAAGTATTCCTCTTGCAAGCAGCACAGAGTTTCAAGCTTTCGGCCCGCGGGTACGGCCGGGTGCTCAAAGTGGCCCGGACAATCGCTGATTTGGCGGGTGAAGAGCGAATCGGTCTGTCACATGTAACGGAAGCGCTTTCGTATCGTTTTCGGGATGAATGAAGGGACGATTTTCTACCGGATGATTTTTTTGGGAAACGGATTGAAAATGAAAAAGTGGCTTATATCGATTTTTCTTGTTGGTGGGATATTCGTGTTCTTCAATCAGCATGAAGAACGGGTTTTGGATCAGGCGGATACTGTTCCTGTCTTGGTGCTTGATGGAGGGTTTGGTATTCCGCTTGTAGGTGTCCGGGGAAAAACGGTTGGAGAAGTGTTCGTAGAGGCAGGCATAGAAGTTTCCTCGCGAGATCTGGTTTTTCCTGAGAGAGAAACACGGATTTTTTCCGGTATGAAGATTCATCTCGTCCGGTCACATGAGTTTCGGGTGAGTATCGACGGAGGGGAGCGGGTTTTTTGGAGCGAGGCGTCATCGATTGAGGAGGCGATTCTTTGGGAAGGAATACATTTGGATGGGGACGATATCGTCAAGCCAGCAAGAATGACCCGACCTTCTTTTCAGACAAGGGTTTCAGTAACACGGGTAGAGATACGTGAAGAAGCGAAAGAGGCCGGTATCCCGTTCGAAACCAAGGTGGTCGAAGATGCTTCCTTGTCTTGGCGGAAAAAGGTGACCACTCAAAAGGGGGAAAAGGGTATCCGAACTACCGTATACCGTGTAGCCTATCACGATAACAAGGAGGTGAATCGTCGAGTCTTGAGGACGGAGGTGACAAAGAATCCGGTCCCGGAGGCGGTCACCCAAGGAACTCTCGTCCAGGTCGGTAAAAGCCATCGTGGAGCCGCTTCATGGTATGCTTATACCGGTACGATGGCGGCTGCAAATCCTTGGCTGCCCAAGGGGAGCTATGTCCGGGTGACGAATACGGATAATGGCAAGAGTGTTATCGTAGTCATCAATGATCGCGGACCGTTCGCGCCAGGACGGATTATTGACCTTGATAAGGTTGCCTTTATGAAAATAGCGTCTCTCGGTGCCGGCGTCATCAATGTGAAGATGGAAGAGATAACCAATTAAAACCGGCCTTCCTTGTCGGACTCCCGGAATAGATACTCGCGCATATGGATACGAAAGCGAAGAAGTCTCTCGGACAAAATTTTTTACAGGATCAGTCGGTCATCGAGCGGATTCTTTCTGTTGCCGAAGTGGGGGGAACCGACCATATATTCGAAATCGGGCCAGGAACGGGAGCTTTAACGCAGGCTTTGTCGAAGACAGGGGCATCGGTGTTGGCCATCGAGATCGATCCGCAGCTTGTTGAAAGATTGAATAGGATTTTCGTGCAATCAGAAAGCATCTCCATTCTTGAGGGGAGTATTCTTGACATGAACTTGGAGGAGTTATTGGTTCATGCCGGATACGAGTATCAGAAGTACAAGGTGGTTGCGAATATTCCGTACTATATAACGGCACCGATCATCCGGACACTCCTTTCTCTCCGGTCTCAGGCGAGTTCTATAACCCTCATGGTGCAAAACGAGGTGGCGGAGAGGATCGTGGCGAAACCTGGAAACATGTCGATCCTTTCGGTGATGGCACAATACTATGCCGAGGTGGAAAAGTGTTTTTTCGTGCCGCGGACAGCTTTCGATCCGGTTCCGGCTGTCGACAGCGCTGTACTGAAGCTTGTTCCGAAACATCGGTTTCAGGCGAGTGAGGATAGGCATGTGTTTCGAGTCGTGAGGGCTGGCTTTTCGGCTCGTCGAAAGACGCTGGCAAACAACCTTGCGAATGCTTTTCATCTTGATCGAACACGTATCGAACAGCTATTTTCAGCGCTTGGGGTAGAACCGATGATCCGTGCTCAGGAGTTATCGATAGCTGAATGGAGAGCTCTGGCTGATCTTATCGCCAAAGAAATTGACGTTCCTCCGGTGTCATAGGCCTGCCTAGTTCTATCAGATGAACCAGAATAGGCAGAGGCCGTAACCGGTAATCAGACCGAGCATAAGGAGGGGGAGACGCGTGTAACTACACCAGGCATGCTTTTTTCGTGCTATCTGGAGAAGAAGGAAACTTGCTCCTCCGAAGAGGATTGCGAGGGGGAAAACGGATCGGATATGGAGGACAAAGGCGCTGAAAACGAAAAGTATGAAAAAAACGCTTCCGAAAATGAGTCGAGCATTTTTTTCACCGAAAATGATCGGAAAGGTGATGACGTGGTCCTGCTTGTCTCCCTCGATATCCTTGAAGTCTTTGAGTGGGAGTGCGATGGCATAAGCCAGGAAGAGAAATAGGAGAAGTGACGGTGGAAGATGTGAGAAGTCGTTGCCCGGTGAGACAAGAAGGAATCCGATCAGAAGTATGATTAGTCCGGCTGCGCTCGCGAGCAGTGTGGCGATACCTGGAATCCGTTTGAGACGGAGCGGCGGAGCGGAATAGATCCACGCGATAGTTTGGTAGAGAATGAGCAAAAGAGCGGCTGAAAAACTGGAAAGGGCTGAAAAAAGGATGGAGGCGAAGAAGAAAAGCCAACCGAAGGTGACGAATGTAGATTTGTCGATAGTTCCGGAAATGAGTGGCCGGCCTCGGTTTGTCAGGATATCGATTCGAGTATCGAAATAATCGTTCACTGCGACTGAGGCGAGCCAAGCACAGCCGACCGCGATGGTCATGAGAACGATGGCAAGGATATGGAAGTGATCCAGGAGAAGTACTGGTTTGGTGAAGTGCCAGGCGAACAGTCCACCAAGAAAAAGCAGTCCACCGTGATACCATGTTTGCGGCCAACGGACGTTTCGGAGCAGGGCGAGGAAGAGCGGGCGGAAGTGCTGATAAGTGAAAATTGGAAGGAGGAATGCGAGGAGACTTGCATACCAGAGGCTCATCTTGATATTCAAGGTGCTTCGCATATCAGGGGCTTTGCGGGAGAAGAGTTCTGATGGTGAAAGGAATAATCCGGCTATATCTGAAGCTCCGATATTGAGGAATCCCTTTGAGAAACCCTGGATAAGTAATGTGAGGTAGGAAGGGAGCGTTCCGAGTATGAAGAGGACCGTATAGGCTGCCAGAGCGGATTTGAGGGCATGCGGGAACTTGTGGGAAGCAAGAAAAGCATAGAGACCGACACTGAGTGTTACGAAGGCGACCTCGATGCGGACTCCATAGGTGATTCCGATATCTGGGCGATCACCGAAAAAGGTGAGGAATCGGAAAAAGAGGCCGTTCAGACTGTCGAATTTGTAAAAACTCCAGAAGTTGCTTCCCTGGAATATCACCGTGTCGATGATCGGCGGAGTCAGGATGATGAAGAATCCGAAGAGGAGAACATGCGCGGCTCCCGATATCGATGGCGCACCTGCGAATCGGATGATGGGAAAAAGGAGGAAGAAGGCAGTCAGGAAGAAGAGGAAGGTATGGGTGAATTCGAAAAAGAGGAAGGAAAGTGGTTGAGGTGCGAAAAATCCGAGAAAGCTTTCTATACCGATCCGGAATAGTATGAGGGCAAGGAAAGCGATGGAGAACAAGGACAGCGAAAATGGTTCCTGTTCGATGGCACGGATGATGCGACGGAGAAATGGAATCATGATGAGCGAAGGCTTATGGACGATGTTTTCAGTATAGAGTGTATCTGAAATTCCGTTTTTTTGACAATGTGGGGAAGCGAGGAATTTCCGTTTGATTTTCAGGAGATTGATAGACTAGGCTGCTGCTGGTACAATACGCTCTGCGCCCGGAAATGATAAGGGCTTATTTTTTACTCCGACCTATGCGTTTTTGGGAAAAAGGGCTGAATGCGGAACAGATGCGCGCGGTGCTTCATATCGAAGGGCCGGTATTGATTTTGGCGGGTGCTGGTTCGGGAAAAACCAAGACACTGACGCATCGCATCGCCTATCTATTGGCGGAAAAGAAAGTCCGTCCAGAGCATATCCTGGCGGTGACTTTTACGAATAAGGCGGCTGGAGAGATGAAAGAGCGCATTGGTTCCTTGTTATCTCAACATGAGGGTGTTTCGCTTCGTATGCCCCAATATATAGGCACTTTTCATAGTTTGTGTTCAAGAATCCTCCGGCGGGATATTGGAATTCTCGGGTATAGTACGAGTTTCCAGGTGCTTGATGACCAGGACCAGCAGACGTTGGCGAAGAGGGTCATGAAGGAACTCGAAATGAACACTGAGCAGATCAAACCCCGTTCCTTGATGGAAGCGGTATCCCGAGCGAAGAATCAGCTTTTGACTCCGGCGCAACTGACACTGCAGGCCGGGAGCTATTATGAAGAATTGGCAGCGAAGTTCTATGAAAGGTATCAGGCCGCGCTCGAGAAGAATCAGTCGCTTGATTTCGATGACCTGATCCGACTTACCGTCCAACTGCTTGAAAGTCACGAGGAAATACGCGAACGGTATCAGGATCAGTTTCATTATGTCATGGTTGACGAATACCAGGACACGAACTTTTTGCAGTATCGTCTCGTGACGGCGCTTTCCGGGAAGTACAAGAACGTGTTCGTGATCGGCGATGACTATCAATCGATTTACGGTTGGCGGCAGGCGGATATCCGCAATATCCTCGAGTTCGAGAAGGATTATCCTGAAGCAGCTGTCATCACGCTCGATCGGAACTACCGTTCGACGCAGATTATCCTGGATGCTGCGCAGGGTATCATCGATCACAATGCTAATCAGCGTCGCAAGAAGCTCTGGACGGATCTGAAGGAAGGGGAAAAGATCACGCTCTGCCCTGCTCAGGACGAAGAGGCTGAAGCGCGTTTCGTCGCCCAGACCATTGAAAACGATATCACCCTGAAGGGGCGGCAGCCGAAGGATTTTGCGGTCCTGTACCGGACCAATGCTCAGTCGCGTATGATCGAAGAAATGCTTCTGCGCCGTTCGGTGCACTATCGTGTCGTCGGCGGCCTCAAGTTTTATCAGCGAAAAGAAGTGAAGGATGTCATCGCGTATGTCCGGATTCTCGCGAACCCCTTCGATAGCCTGGCGCTTGAGCGGGTAGCCAATGTTCCGCCGCGTGGTATCGGCGATACGACTCTTGAGCGCTGGAAACAGGCGGCTTCATATGATGGGCGTGATTTTCTGACGATAGCCGGGATGCTCCGGACGGATGGTTCCGAGCTTCGAGAAGGGAAGATTAAGGCGATTCAGCTATTTGTCGATCTTTTCGCTCGCTGGAAAGCGTATATCGAGCATACCGAAGGATTGCCTTTTTCACAGCTGCTTCAGAAAGTGGCGGATGAGAGTGGTCTTATGAAGAGTTTCGAAGAAGAGGGGAAGCAGGAAGCTTTGGCGCGGGTGGAAAATATTCAGGAACTTTTCTCGGTGGCGAAAAAATACGATACGATGAGCGTTCAGGAAGCGATTCCTCAGTTCTTGGAAGAGGTCTCTTTGGCTTCAGACACGGATGATCTCGGCCATGAGGGTGTGCAGCTTATGACGGTGCACAGCGCGAAGGGTCTTGAATTCCCGGTTGTTTTTATCGTCGGGCTTGAAGAGGGGGTATTTCCGCATTCCCGGAGCCAGGTATCGCCGACGGAACTCGAGGAAGAGCGCCGCCTGATGTATGTCGGGCTCACGCGTGCCAAGGAAAAGGCTTACCTCCTTTATGCTGAGCAACGGATGATCTTCGGATCGACACAGGTCAACCCTCCATCTCGTTTTCTTTCGGAAATTCCTCTTGAATTGGTCGAGGAGCGTGAAATGGTCGGCGGGGGAATGATGCAGAAGCGCAGTATGGGAAGCCAGGTACGCCATCAGGTCGTATCAATGCCAAAAAAACCTCTCCAGATACCGGAGCTGAGCCAGTCAAATGAGAAACCTCTGCAGGTCGGCGAAGTCCGTCCGGGTGATATGGTACTGCATCCACAGTTTGGTTCAGGACTCATCGTGTCGGTGGCCGGTACCCTGGCTACCATCGCCTTCAAACGTGCCGGGGTCAAGAAGATGATGCTCGGTGTTGCTCCTTTGACGCGCGGATAACCAGCCCACATGTCTTAAGAAAAAGGAAAATGACACCGACTAGGTGTCATTTTTAGTGCGGAAAGGGAGAGATTCGAACTCTCGATACCCTTTCGGGTATGCCGCTTTTCGAGAGCGGTACCTTCAACCACTCGGTCACCTTTCCATTCCCTTCAAAAAATCAAGCCGCGGCACGCGGCATCGGGCAGAGAACTTCTTTCCTTCCCCAATCTGTTGTACAATGGAAGAGGAATTTTTGCAAGAAGCTAAAAAGACGGTAAGCATGTCTTTATGATGAATGCTGAAGGAGCGAGTTTTGTAGATCCGGCGAGGGTAATCAATCAAATTGACATATCGCCGGGTGCGACCGTTGCTGATTTCGGCTGTGGATCAGGGTATTTTTCATTCGAGTTTTCCAAGGCGGTCGGCCCAGATGGAAAGGTGTATGCTTTGGATATTCTTCCTCAGGCACTGGAGGCCGTTTCAAGTCAGGCGAAACTCATGGGCATCCAGAACATCGTCACGAAACGGGCGAATTTGGAGCGGGAAGGAGGATCAACTCTCGGGTTGGCGAGTGTCGATTGGGCGATCCTGAAAGATATGCTTTTCCAGAATGAGCATAAGAACGTCATTATTGCGGAAATGGCTCGTGTCTTGAAGCCGGGCGGGCATGCTGTCGTGATGGAGTGGAATCCGAAAGCGAGTGCAGTCGGACCGGACAAGAAGCTGCGTGTAGATCCTGAAGAACTGAAGGCGCTCCTGCTCGCATCCGGACTTTCCTTGGAAAAGAGTTTTCCGGCTGGTGGGTATCACTACGCCTTCCTGATGAAGAAGGCGTAGTAGCTGCGAATGCTTGCTGAAATCCCGTGCGTTGTTCGGTTGAGAAAAAAAACATTATGCGGTATACGAGAAAAAGCATCCTGATCATCCTTACCCTGTTCGGTTCGCTGGGCATCCTTTCGGGATGCGGTCTCCGGGACACCTCACAGGGGACGCCATACAGTATGCCGCTTGAGGTGTGGAACGTATTCGATGATTCGGATGTATACACCATGCTTTTTCAGCAGTACCGGGGAGCAAATCCGTATATCGGAAATATTTCCTATCGGAAATTCAGCGAAGAGACGTACAAGAAAGAGCTCCTCAATGCTCTGGCAGCCGGAAACGGGCCGGATATCTTCGCTATCCGGAATTCCTGGGTGAATGAGTTCCAAGATAAGATCGTTCCGGCTCCGGATTATCAACTGAGCGAAAAAGATGTCCGTGACAACTTCGTCGATGTCGTGGCGTATGATTTCATCAATCCGTCGGACAAGAAAGTGTACGGATTGCCGCTGTCGGTTGATTCATTGGCCCTGTATTATAATCGGGACATCTTCAATGCGGCCGGTATTACGGCACCGCCAAAGACTTGGCAGGAATTGCTGATCGTCGCTCCGAAGTTGACCCAGATAGACCGGTTCGGAAATATCCTTCAGTCGGCCTTATCATTCGGAACAGCGGATAATATCAATCGGGCACCAGCCATCCTTTTCGGACTCATGTTCGCTATCGGGGCCGAGATAGACGACGAGCGCGGACAAATCAGTTTTTTCCGCACGGAAGCGGCACAGAAGGCATTCGAGTACTACATGCTCTTTTCGAATGTCCGCTCGAGTGAATACACCTGGAATCCGAATATGCACTATTCGATCGATGCCTTCTATGAGGGGCGTCTGGCTATGATGGTCAATTACTCCTGGCGGTATGAAACGCTTCGTCAGAAAAATGCAAAGCTGAATATGGCAATCGCTCCATTCCCCCAGTTCGAAGGTATGGCACCGCAGAATTACGCTGACTACTGGACATTCGTGGTGGCGAAGAATCATGAGATATCGGTCGAGGATCCGACTGTCCAGAAGCGGCTTCCGACGGACAAGGGAGTCCGGGACGAACTTCGGAAACACGAAGCATGGCAGCTGTTGACGTATATGACGATGCCACATTCCGGCGGACAGATTACCCTACGCAATGGTCTGACCGGGAATCCGGCTGTTTTCCCATTGGCTTTCGATCCGGCGGAAAAGTATCTCGAGCAGACGCATAAGCCGGCCGCGCGACGTGACCTGATAGAGAAGCAGCGGAGCGATCCGGTTCTCAGTCCTTTCGCGGTTGCCAATCTGAATGCGAAGAACTTTCGGCAAATGGATGCCGATGCGATCGAGAAGGTCATGAACGACATGATCCGTGACGTGAATCGTGGTGAAATCTCACTGAAAGAAGCCTTGTACGTAGCTCAACAGCGTATCAATACGCTCCGGTAAGCATCGCATGCGAAATTAAAAAAGTATGAGACGAACATTGTTTGGGTGGATTTTTCTTATCGGGGCGATTTTTTTTCTTTTGATGCCCGGAATTTCATCGGCGGCCTCATTCGTGCCCTGCGGCAGAGCGAGTGGAACAGCTGATGAAATGGCGCCATGCACCTTGTGCCATATCATCGTCGGAGGAAAGATCATCATGGACTGGGGCTTGCGCGTGATGGTCGCGATTGCTCTGGTCATTATTACAGCCATGGGAATCTGGTATATCATCTCGGCGGGCAACCCAGGAATGATCAATCAGGCCAAATCAGGTATCACGTCGACGTTGATCGGTGCTGCTGTGATGCTTGGCGCGTGGCTCATCGTGAACACGGTGCTGCTCCTTTTTGCGCAGGAAACTGATTCGACGAAAAATCCGATTGTCGGGCTGCGATCAGCTGGTGGATTCAACTTGGTTTGCAGTACGCAGTCTTTGGCTGGTACGGGGACGAGTGCGAGTGTTCCTGTTGCGGGCAGCGGTACTCCTGCTGCGGGCAGTGGTACTCCTACCACGGGTAGTGGCAGCAAGGCATGTGAAGACATAGCGACTGCCAAGTCACGTTTGAGTGGTGGTGGGACGGTTTGCAACGGAGCAGGGAGTTGTCCATCCTGTAATACAGCTCCTTTTGATAGCCTCATCACGTCATATGGGAATTCTGCCGGTATTTCCCTCGGGTTGATTCGTGGTTTGATCGCTCGAGAATCATCTTGCAATCCCAACTCGATAAAGAATGAGGCAGATGGGACCCAAAGTTGCGGTTTGATGCAAGTGAATACACGGGCGTCATCGTATTCTTGCAGTCAATTGCAAGATCCGGAAACCGGCATTAAGGAGGGAGTACGGATTTTGGCAGCAGCATTTGGTTCGGCCCGATCACTTTCGGGCTCGTATGGATCGACGGTGACGGTGAATGAGTTGGCGGCGGCGATACATAATGCCGGCGCAGGGCAAAGTGCTCGGAGTGCGGATTGTAATGCTTCGAGCGGGTGGCCGACAATTCCGAAGTGGGGTTGTCCTATCAATCCGGGGACGGCAGAGTTCAATGCCTGCGCTATTCGGAATTATGCCTGCAATGTCGGTGCGTGCCGATAAGGGGGAGTTGATATTTTGTGATATGGCCCAGAAGAAAAATACAGGTATATGGTGCGTGTTGGTTTCAGTGGCCGTACCTCGGATGACCGAGGCCGGTGTCATTTCGGATGCGCCGAGTTTCGCTTCGGTCTTGATGAAGATATTGACATTCATATTGTCCGCGGTGGGAATCATTGCTATACTGGCACTAGTCATTTCCGGTCTGATGTATATGTTGGCGGGTGGTGATACCGATGAGACTGCTACGGCAAAGAAATACACTCTTGCAAGCATCACCGGGCTGAGCATCGCACTTGCGTCCCTGATTATCGTCAAGCAGATCATCCGTCTTTTGTAACGCAGGGTGCTTCGGACAAAAACAGAAATATCAATAAAAAAGAAAGGAGGTGAGAATATGAAAAGTATGAAAAACATGTTCTACGCGGCTCTCTTCGCCGTGTTGACGGTTCCAGCCGCCGCTTCGGCAGCCTGGAGCACGACCGCTCCGACAGGCGCGACAACGCTCCCAACCGGATCGATTTCGGGAATCATTTCAAATATCATGAACTGGCTTCTTGGTCTCTTGGGCGTTTTCGCGATCATCGGTTTCGTGATTTCAGGTATCCTGTATCTCACCGCGGCCGGAGATGAAGCGCAGCAGAAGAAAGCCAAAGCACAGATGACCTGGTCTATCATGGGAGTGCTCGTAGCACTGGCAGGATGGGTCGTTGTTCTGGCGGTACAAAACCTCTTGAATGCATCGTCGTTCTAGTTTTCAGAAAAGAGGGTTTTTTATCCTGAAAAAATATCTGCGAAAAGCAGATATTTTTTTATTGATTCGAACTGTTGTGCTATAGTGAAGAAAATAAGCATCATGATTACGCTTCGGTCCCATCCTCTTGTCATCAGAAAGGGAATGGGTTTTCTCTCGGTAACCGGTCGGGAACATTAAAACGAATTAACACCAACATCTATGTACAGGGTCTCCTCTCTTTTTTTGGCAGC
>CAYMZY010000024.1:0-12831 GCA_964395165.1 uncultured Bdellovibrionales bacterium
CAAAAAGAAACAAAAGCAATCTGTAGACTTCCTGATTGCTTACCCAGTATAGCAGCCAAAACCGCCCTGTCAAGCCCCGGAAACCATCCCGAGTATTTCTCAATCTACACCGGTTTTTTTCTGGAAAAAACCCTTTATATAAGGGATTTTTTCTGCGGAAAGAAAAAACGGGGCCACAACTCCTATTTCAACCGATTATTGATGAATAGGAGAGTGAAGATCGGAACTGCAAACCAGACTATCGATGCGAGAGGCGATGCGAAAACCAGAGCGACGTGCTCAGTCACGAAACCGTCCGTGGTGGTCTTCGGTAAAAGCGAGAGCAACATACTGGTCAGCATTCCGGAGACGAGCAGGCTCATCACGATCAAGCGCCAGAAAAAGTCCGAACCGGCACTCGAAATATGCAGGTCAAAGAGCCGCTTATCGATAGCCGTCAGGAAAACGAGAAGGAGAACAAAGATACCGGACTTCGCATAATCGGAAACCACAAGAACCGTTTCCGGAAGCACTGATATGAATGCCAGCGCGATATACGCATTGATAAGGATATTTATCAACTTGAAGCGTCCCAGGAAAAACCCGAGTGCGAGACTTAAGGCAGCGAACAAAAAAAAGAACGACAGGTCAGCGGATGCGTCCTTCGATAGTCCAGCGATATTTTCGAGAAACGGAACACCTGCCATCATAAGCTGCACAAAAAATCTCCCTCACCGAAAAAACAATACGCCGTGAGTGTACCATCCATCATCACGGCACGTCAAAAAGAGATTCCGCCCCAAAGAAACCATGAAAACAAATCCCTTTCCATAGCCAAAAAGATGCGCTATCATACTATTAAGATACGATTCGGAAACCGCCACTCATTATTCCTCTCACAGTCCTATCACTATGCTCCAAGGAAAGCCACGTTTCACGCTCTTTCTCCTCTCCGTACTCTCTTTCTGCGTCGTCTCAGGGAGTGTCCTTTTCTACGCTTTCGGGTACCGCTTCAATTTCGAACGTGGAGTTTTCATCTACGGAGGGTCGATCACTCTTAAGTCCAATCCGGTGGAAATAGGCATCAAGATAGATGGCATCCAAATTCCGGCTGAGGACCTGAATCGTCTCAACCAAAGCTATCACATCTCCGGAATCATACCCGGAGAGCATTCCATCGAGGTGAGCTCGCCTGGATACCAGACCTGGACCAAGCGCATCGTCGTCAGAAGCGGTGTTTCCAACGAATTCTGGAATATCACGCTCCCCCGGAAGAATTACGAGATCATCTCCTACCCCGGAACGGAACACCTGACCCGCTATTTCCAGTCACCCGAGCCGACACTCTTCGCCGGCATCTATGAAAACCCCCATCGTATCGGAGTACAGACATACGACACGGAACAGGAAATCAACGAGATGCTCTATTCCCAACCCGATGTCTCCTTCGCTTTCGAAAAAAATGAGAATCTGGAGTGGTCTCCTGATGTGGACCGACTCGTCTTTCCCATCCTTTCCGAAGGGAAACGACATGTCGTATCAGTAGATACGGAAACAAAGGAAATCCGGGATCTCAGCGTCGAACTCAATCAATTCTCAATCTTCCGTCCCCGTTTCAATCCGTCTGTCCGAGATTCCTTGCTCTATCGTTCCGAAGACAAGCTCTACCGGCTCGACCTGAACAGTTCGTCACCCGACATGCCCCTCGAACCATTGCTCCTCGCTGAACACGTCGCTGCCTATGATATATCCGGATCAGATATCTATATCATCGATTCCGAAGATAAGCGACTCTACCGCTTCGGGGCCGATGAAGAACGTCCGGATTTCCGTCCCGTCGCCGATACTCCGCTCTCCGATACCGACCTTGAAACGACTCTCATCGTCTACGATGAATACCGTATCGCCATCCTCTCCGAAAACGGCAAGCTTATGTTCTTCAATGCCTATACTGATGATGATCCTCTCCGGACGCTTGCTGATCGGGATATCCGAGGTGTCCAATTTTCGGATGATGGGAAAAAACTACTCTTCTTCTCCTCACATGAAACGTCCGTCTACTTCATCCGTCCCTGGGAAGTCCAACCCAAACGCGACCAGAATTCCATCTGGCAGATCGGGCGTTTCGCGGACGATATTTCTTTCGTCCAGTGGACGAAAGATTACGAGCATATCCTCTACGCCAAAGGCGCGCAGGTCTTCGTCACCGAGCTCGACAACCGGGATCGGCGCAATATCAGCGAACTCATCCGTTTCGAACGGCCTCCGCTCCAAGTTCTCTCCCGCGTCAGCCAGAACCAGATCTTCTTCGTCAAGGACACTGGGGATTCTTCGGAACTTCTCTCCATCGACTTCCCCGAGTTCAATAATTTCTTCACTCAATAACAGCTTCATACCTGATCAAAAATAAGACTATGCCTCCAGAAAGACCTTTCGTAGAACAAGAACACTCCCCCATCGAGGATCATGCTTCCGATGAACGCGCCCTCGCCCGGGAACACCATGCCCGGATGCTCTGCCAATCGGGAAATTATCGAACCATACTCGAAAACTTCCGAGATCCGGAAAACCGCTCAATCCTCGAGGAACAGGTTCTCCACCTCCGATCCGACTCACATATCCAGGAAAAGCTGTCCTCCATCATTCCCGCTCTTTCCCCGGAACACTGGGAAATGCTTACCCTGCTCGAACTGTTCGACACCGAAACCTTCTATCACTGCATCCGCACGTATCAGATCATCGAACGGAAACTTGAAAGCACGCATCCGGTCGGCGCTTTCTTGAGAGCCGAACTGGCAGAAGAGGGCGTCCCGGAAACGACACTGGCCATCGCCGCACTCCTGCATGATGTCGGAAAGATCGGCATCCCCCTGAAAGACCTCGTCCTCAACAACACCCTCACCGACAGTGAATGGCATCGACTCTGTATCAACCACTTCTGTTCGCAGGACCGATGCGGTACGGAACAGGCCGAAACGGTTCTTGCCGAAAAACTCGCATCCGGAGCGGCCCATAATCTCCGCGAAAAGGATTTCGTCCCGTTCTCGGATTGTCTTACGCCTGACCAACGAAACCTCCTCGTGAAATCAGGAATCGATCCGGATCAGACGCTCGGTGAAATCATCAACACGCACCAGGATTTCTCCGGAGCCATCGCCAAAGCTTACGGACTTGACGATGCCTTCATCTCGCTGGTGTCCAATCACCACGAGCGCCCACTCGATACGGAAGAGACCTCTCCAGTCTCGCAATCCGCGCTCCGCATCGCCATTATCCTCCGCTTCGCCGACGTTTTTGATGCCATCCATTCTGCCCGCACCTATAAGAAAGGAAACCCGTTCCTCACCACTATCTCGATCCTCATCCAGAAATCCCATGACGGATTCATCGATCCGGAACTCGCCCATCTCTGGATCGATGAAGATATGCGGACCTTCGAAACATCCCAGGAGGACTACTTTCGTATCCTTCCGGAAGCTATCGACCGGGAACATGCTGATGAAGCGGATTATTCTCCCGAAATACGGGAGGCCATCGTCATGAAAGAAAAAGAGGCTCTCCAAATGATCCATGAATTCCTCAAAAAAGCCTTTCCTCAAAAGAAAAGTCAGCAAATATAGTTGACAAATACGATATTTAGGTCTATAATAGGAAAGATAAGTTTTTTGGAACAGCCGGAAAAAGAAGCTTCAAGGTCTTTTTTTGCGTTGCGCTGAAAACTCATCTATCCAAAGTAGTTCCTGAACAACCATCATAAGGGAGTTCCTCATGTTCACAGCAAAACCAACAAAACCGCCTGAATTTTCCAGCCGGGTTGATCCGGAAAGAGGTGTCCTTCCGACGAGACTCCCCGAAGAAAAGAAGATTCTTCGGGGCATGGCGGATGCACACCCCATCGAGGTACGGAATATCATCGGACCGGTCCTCAGCAAGCTCCACGAAAAAGAAAGGAAGAAATTCAGGGAACTTTTCAGGCAATTCAAAGACTCCCCTGAGTATTCCAAATCAGTGGCAACGGTCGAACTGATTCTCCAACTCCTCAAAGAGAATGGCCGACTCAACAAACGACTCCGGGGAAAAACCGATGCGGAAGAGAATCTCCTCTTCGCCGGACTTGTCCACACACTTGACCCAAAGTTCCTCCGGGAAATCGGCCTGACCGAAATCGCCGACATCATAGCCTGTGATGAACAACCGAAATCGCCAAGTCAATTCCTCCTGTATGGGGCGATCGAATACGTCAAGGCCCATGACCGGAAACCGACGCTCGTTCTCCTTGGAATGATCCAGGAAAAAGACTGGGATACGAAACAACAGCTATTCCTGGCTTGTCTCATCCTCGATATTCTCGAGCTGAAAGACAAGAGCCTCTCCTCTGAGGAAAAAATCCGTGCGAGAGACATCGCACAAGCATATATCAAATGACGACAGCCCACGAACCCAAGATAGCCCTTGGGTTTTCTTTTTTGCTCCACCCTCCGTATTCCACCACGAAAAAGCCCCGATCACTCGGGGCTTCGATTTTTTCAAAAAAGAGGTACTTAGCGCTTCGACCATTGCGGGGCACGGCGAGCCTTCTTAAGTCCCGGCTTCTTGCGTTCTACCGAACGGGAATCACGAGTCAGGAGCTTCTGTGCCTTCAGAATAGCACGCAGATTCATATCAAACTTGATGAGAGCACGGGCCACACCGAGCTTGGTGGCATCGGACTGTCCGTGTACGCCCCCGCCCTGAGCCAGGACTGAGACGCTGAACTTCCCACCCATACCGGCCACCTGCAACGGAGAAAACGCATTGGCCATGTACGCTGCCAATCCAAAATATTCCTTGGCGTCACGACCATTCACAACGAGAGTCATATCCTTCTCATCGGTGATCGGGGTGATGCGTACCTGGGCCACCGCCGTCTTGCGGCGACCGACTGCGGCGATATATCGCTCCGCTGCTTCCTTCGTTTTTACGGTCTTTGTTACCATACAACTGTCTGCTATTGAATCAAGAAAAGATATTAATCGTGCTGCACGTGGATAGTCTTATGCGTATGCTCGGCATCCTTGTAGAGATTCAGCCGGGTCAACATACGGTCCCGAAGCTTATTCTTCGGAAGCATCCCGTATACTGACTTCCAAAAAATCTTCCGCGAATCCTTCTTCATCTGGTCCTGGAACGCGATGGATTTGATACCGCTCGGATGCCCGCTGAAATGATGGTATATCTTATCAGCACGCTTGTTCCCGGTGACGACCAAACCGTCAGTATTGACGACTACGACACAGTCACCACCATCGATATGCGGCGCATACCCTACCTTCTTCTTTCCGGAAAGGATGGCTGCAACTTCGACCGCCAAGCGACCGAGCACCTTCCCTTGCGCATCGAACTGATGATACACCCGGCTCACTGATTGTTTCTTCGCTGTTGCCATAACCATTACTTCTCAGTTAACAGAGGATCCTACGAAACAAACTCGATAATCGCTCTCCGCGCACCATCGCCTTTTCGAGCCTCTACTTTAATAACACGCGTGTATCCGCTCTCTCTTCCGGAAAAACGACTCACGAATTCCTCGGAAAGCATCTTGTCCGCTGCATCTTTCGGAAGACGCTGACGGACCATCCGGACCATCGCCAACTGCCCGATTCCATCAACCCGCTTCGCTTTCTTCGCCTTGTTGACCAACTGATCGATGAAATTCTTCGTTTCCTTCGCCTTGGCTTCCGTCGTCATGATACGGCCATGCAACACCAAGCTCGCGAGCAGGCCCTTGATGAGGGCTTTCCGCTGATTGCGTTCACGACCTAAGATGCGACCTTTATTCCTGTGATGCATACTTCCATCTCATCAAATCACGACCTACTTAGACTTCTTCGGCGGCTTTCTTCTTTGATTTCTTCTCTTCTTTCGGCGCCTCTTCGATTGCCACCGGCACCTCTTCCGCGCTCACTTCAGCGATTACTTCCGCCTCCTCGTCGACTCTCGACTCTGACAAGGCAGTAAACTGATCGATCAGGATAGTGACGCTCTTTGTGAAGGCCTCTTCCGGAGTGATGCTCCCGTCAGTCACGATTTCAAGCGTAATCTTGTCATAGTCAGTCCGCTTACCGACGCGCATGTTCTCGACTTCGTAATTGACACGTTTCACCGGCGAATAGATCGAATCGACAGCAATAACCCCGATTTCACGCTCTTCGCGATCACGCGCTTCTACCGAAACATATCCGACACCGCGATCAATCTCGATTTCCATTTCAAGTTCCGTCTTCTTGTCGGTGATCGTCGCGATCATCTGGCTACCATCGACTATTTCCACATTCGATGGAACCTTGAAGTCGTGGGCAGTCACGACCCGCTCCCCCTTCACTTTAAGGGTGATCTTGACCGGTTCGTCCCCGTGTAAACGGAAACGGATCTGCTTCAAATGGAGAAGAATCTGAACCACGTCTTCCATGACGCCAGGGATAGTCGTAAACTCATGCGTCACGCCTGTGATTTTCACCGAGCGGATAGCCGACCCCTCAAGCGAGGAGAGCAGCACTCTCCGGAGAGCATTGCCCAAAGTCGTTCCATAACCAGGATAACATCCGAGGATCTCGAACTTTCCATGGTTCTCACCGAGTGAGACATACTCCGGCTTTTGTGGGATGGCGATCATAGATGATATGGTTAAAAACTTTTTTTAGCGGTAACTAAGATTATTTCGAGTAGTACTCGACGACCATTTGCGGATCGACCGTGACCCCGATGTCGCCTCGTGCCGGAAGACTCACGACGGTACCCTCAAGCTTCTCGCTATTCAGATCAAGCCATACCGGAACATCCTTTTTTTCCTTCAGAATCTCGATGCGGTTCTTGGTGTATGTCTTCTCCCGTTTCGTATCTTTCAAACGGATGACATCCCCGACATGGAGCTCAAATGAAGGGACATTGACGCGTTTTCCGTTGACCGTGAACATCTTATGTGAAACCAACTGTCGCCCGGTCACCCTCGAAGGAGCAAAACCGAGACGATACACAACATTGTCCATGCGCCGCTCAAGCCGAGAAAGGAGCAGATCTCCAGTCACACCCTTCTGACGCTTTACTTCGGCGTAGTGACAGCGGAACTGCTTCTCAAGGACACCATAAATACGCTTGATCTTCTGTTTCATCGCCAACTGCTTGCCAAATTCGCTCTGATTGCGCGATGGGGTGCTTCCGTGCACGCCAGGAGCGTTCGGACGACGTACCATGGCACATTTCTGAGAAATGCAACGCTCTCCCTTAAGAAAGAGTTTTTCGCCGGCACGACGGCAGAGTTTGCACTTGGAATCAATCTTGGCCATAATTTCACTTCACTGACTTATTGCTAACTGTTTCTCTTCACCGCTTCGTGACCCTATCTTCCTTCTTCTTTCAAGCTTTCACGAAGAGCGATTCGCTTTCGAATTAAATACGCCGAGGACGCCGAGGACGGCACCCACCATGCGGAACTGAAGTCGTATCTTTGATACCCAGAATAGAAAAACCATTGTTCGCCAAGGCGCGGATCGCAGCTTCACGGCCGTT
This sequence comes from uncultured Bdellovibrionales bacterium, assembly GCA_964395165.1. Classification (GTDB taxonomy): domain Bacteria; phylum Patescibacteriota; class Minisyncoccia; order Moranbacterales; family UBA1568; genus JAGOSP01. The sequence continues at coordinate 7,525 of CAYMZY010000024.1, forward strand.
CCCGACACCCTTCACGAACACTTCCACTTCCTGCAAACCAAATTTCTTCACTTTTTCAGTCACATCAGCCACCACCTGGGTCGCCGCATACGGAGTCGATTTCTTAGCCCCCTTGAAACCCATATGTCCAGAGCTCGACCATCCGAGTACATTGCCATTAATATCGGTCAAGGAAATGATCGTATTGTTGTAAGTGCACTGGATACTGGCACGCCCCTTCAGAATCTGACGTCGCGAGGACTTCTTCTGCTTCTTCGCCGCTTCTTCGGCGGCCGGAGCCACGACTTCTTCGGTTTTCTGTACGTCTTCTGTCATATTTTCTCCTTATCGTTTAGAGGTTCGTACCTCAAAAAAATCTATTAGCTCAGAGACCCTTCGATTAGGTCTTTTCAGAGGCCTTCTTGCGACCGCTTCCCATGGTCTTGCGGACATTTCCGCGAACGGTACGGGTATTCGTCTTCGTTCTCTGTCCGCGTGACGGAAGATTCTTTTGATGACGTGATCCGCGATAGCAACCGATTTCCTTCAATCGCTTGATATTCTGCTTGACCTCATGGCGCAATTCACCTTCAACCCGATACTTTTTCTCCACGGCCTCACGCAGCTTATTCGCTACTCCCTCAACCAAATCCTTCGTACGGATATTCCGATCGATACCGAGTTCATCGAGAATCTTCTGGCTCGTCGTCCGTCCAATACCGTAAATATACGTCAAAGAAATCTCAATGCGCTTATTATCCGGGATGTTGATACCTGCGATTCTTATCATATGCTTGGTTATCCTTGTCGCTGCTTATGCTTCGGGGTACTGCAAATCACGCGGATTACGCGTTTTCTCTTGATCACCTTGCAGCGCACACAGATTTTCTTCACTGATGGTCTAACCTTCATGACTTTAGGTTTTCGATATCTTAAAACTTCAGCCGCTGCACGATCCTGCCCTTGGAAAGATCGTACGGGCTCATCTCGACCGTCACGCGATCTCCTGGCAACAGACGGATGTAATGCACCCGGATCTTCCCTGAGATATGGCCGAGAATCTCATGTCCGTTATCGAGTCGAACGCGAAAAGTCGTTCCTGGAAGCGCCTCAGTTACCTCCCCATCCATACGGATCACGTCTTTTCCATTTCCCATATTTTCTTTGCGTCGCGCCCTATTCTCAGGAAGGTGCTTCTCAAACAAAACAAAAACAAAGGTGAGTATTTTTCCGAAGCGAACCGACCCTCATTCCTGAATTGCAGTGTGTGGCACCCCTTGCCCTGAACCTATGCGATTTTTCAAAATGTATTGACTATTGTAGCAAAAGCCAAAGTTTTGTCAACAGGGGACCGAAAAACTCCTTATGAACCGAACCTCCGCCCCCGTTCCTGGTACTCCGCTATGGCCTCGGCGAATGCTTCTGGACCGAAATCCGGGTAGAGTTTTTCCGAAAAAAAGAGCTGGGAATTGGCGATGTCCCACATCATGAAGCCCGCCGAAAGATGTGGCTCGCCTCCGGTCCGAATGAGATAATCGACCGGCGGAAGTTCTCGGGTCATCAGATGCTTCTTGATCAGCCCATCGGTCACCCGCTCACCCGGCGCCAGTTCCCGACTCACTTTTTCGAAAGCCAAACGCATCTCATCATCTCCGCTGTATGCAAGAAAAAAATTCAAGAAATAACGGTCGTATCCTCTGGTCGACTCGACACATCGGGAGAGCACCTTTTTCAGCGAATCCGGAAATTGCTCCTCCCAATGACCGATGCATCGGATCCGAGCCTGATCGGCATGAATTTCCTTGCTCTCGGCAAGCCTGGAAAAATACGTCTCATAAATATGGAGAAGTGCCCGGCTCTCGGCAAGCGGCCGCTTGGTCAAGTTCTCTATCGATGACCCCCAGAAAGAAATCTCCCGGATACCGAGCCGTCTCGCCTCCCGTATCAATTTCTCCGTGTTTTCAGCGCCCGCCTCATGCCCTTTCCAGGGGTCGAGACCCTGCCCGCGGGCCCAGCGACGATTTCCGTCCGGAATAATGACGACGTGATTCGGGAGTGGATTGCCGATCTGCATGATTTCGATACCAATCGAATTAATATTCGCGCTCCGACATATAATCGGCGATAGCCTCGAAAAAGTCAAACGAACGCGATGGGAGAAATCCCTGAACTTCTCCCAGGGCCTGTTTGCCTTCCCGGATATATCGTTTTGCCATCTCCCGTGCCTGCTCCAGAGATCCCGTCTCGATGAGAAGCAATCGGAAACGCTCAACATCATCGAAACCCAATCCGGTCCCGAGAGAGAGAATGTGTCGCAGCTCTTCTTGTTGCCCGTGCGTGCCCTGCTCAAGGGCATAGGCGACCAAAAGAGTCAATTTCCCCTCCTGAATATCGGAACCGACCGGTTTGCCGATTTTCGCCTCCGAACCGAATATACCGAGAATATCGTCCTGGATCTGGAAGGCGATACCGAGTGGCAGAGCATACCCGCTCAATCGATCAGCAAGCGAACCAGAATCCCCTGCCAGCAGGAGCCCCATTTGAATAGGCCGTTCCATGGTATACCGAGCGGTCTTATTCTTGTACATCCTCAGTATCTCTTCCTCCGTCGCTTCCCGTCGGTACTCCATGTAAATATCCTGCGCTTGACCGATAACGGTATACGACACTACCGACTGAAGACGGGAAAGCGCCTCAAATATCCGTTCCCGAGGAAAAGGAGCGCGAAAGATAATGTCATTGCTCATAGCGGAAAGCAGATCTCCGACGATGAGTGCGATCGAATTGCCGAAATGCTCGACATCGCGATCGGGAAAGTATTTCCGCCCGAACTCGGCATACCGCCGATGAAGCGTCGATTCCCCGTGCCGGAAATCATCCCGGTCTATGATATCGTCATGTACGAGAAGAAAAGTGTGGAGTAGCTCGATCGATACAGCCGTCTCAAGGATCGCTTCCTCATCGACACCTCCGCCGGCAAGATACCCATAAAACATACAGGCCGGCCGCAACCGCTTTCCTCCAGCGAGAGTCAGGGCGCGGACATGCCGCAACGCTTCCGTAATCAAGGCATCTTCCTCTTTCGCATTCGCTTCGACCGCATCAAAATACGCGCTGATTTTCGGATCAAAGCGCGCCTTAAAATCACGGAGTAGTACCTGGACATCCATAGATTCTCACTCATTGCAACGTCCGCATTGTAGCAAAACCCTCCTATTCGCGAAAGAGCCGACAGGTAGTTCCTCTTCCGCCTATTCGCGGCCATCAAAAAACGTGAAATACTCACGATACCGATGATAAAGAGCAAGGGTCGCCTGAAGATCCCGAAAGTTGTATCTGGCAATCTCTTGATATTTCCCTTCCCTGAAAAGCCCACGCACATCATCCCCGGTCACCCCCTGGCCTTTCGGACTTTCGATACTGAAAGCGCGCGTCCAGAGATGGAGACTCCCCTTGCGGCGTACCGATCCATAAAAAGAGAACTGGTCGAAGAGATCGATATGTTTGGCATTCCAAGGCTGGGAGCTGAGATATCGATTCGCCATGAGATTCTTCGTCGGCTTCACGCCCCGCACCGCCGAACGCGTCCAGAGGAAAGGAACATCGAAAGCACGACCGTTGAATGTCACGAAGGTATCATATCTCCGCGCAATCTCCCAAAATTTCTCCAGCAGCTCCTTCTCAGACAACGCCTCGTACTTACATCCATCCTCCTCGGAAACGCTCCGTTCTTCTCCGCCTTGTTGGTAATAGACCGCTGCCTTCTCGCGCTCCACATCCAAAACACCGAGGGCTACGATCTGTCCGGTCAGAGGAGAGAACCCGAGTCCCTCTTCCAAGTCCTGGAGTTGCGCTTCGTATTCCACTTCGGAATACGCCTCCCGTTTTATCCAACGGGTCAGGCTCTTCTTGGTCGTCTCATCCATCACCGAAAAATCCTCGCCGACGGTCTCGATATCGAAAATAAGGGTCGCCATATGACTTGTGAACAGGCAGCCGGTTTCCTCCGAATACGAACGCCAGAGTGACATCCGAAACTCAGTCGATTCTTCCGGAAAAATAAATGCTCTTTTGAAAACTTGCTAAAAATTATAGCCGGTATCCGCCCTTCCCGCACTATTGCATCCTTTTCTCAGAAGTGGCATAGTAATGCAAGTAGCTTAACATCCCAATTCCGGAGGGATATATCCGGACTTTCGTATCAAGGAGGTCATCAAAGTGGAAAATCTTGCTTTTATCCTCATCGCTTTTTTCGGTTTTGCTTCGGGCTGCTCCTCCCGGATCAATCCATACGGTGTCCCCCAGCGGGAACCAAACCTATTCTGGATCGGTATCGCCGGATTTATAGGCCTATTCACGATCTGGAACGGGAGCATCACCATATCAGTACCACTGTTCGTGGCGCTCAACGTCGTCATCTTCTGTCTTGCAACCGTGGCAGGAGCCCTCATCGTATGGCTCTTCCGGAAAGGAACCCCTCTTGTCAATGACTAAACAGACTCCCCCTAGCCCGATTCTTTCCAAGAATCGGGCTCTTTTTTTCCACAAAAACATAAAAAAGAAGGGTTCTGGTGCCGCGAGTTTTCCGCGCATCAGATACCCTTCAAAAAACTTCCGCGCTCACCGCCCAACCGGCAGGGCGTCTCCCATGACAATCTTCAGTCTATCCCAATCGTACTTCGGTTTCCAGACGACGCACCCCCTGGCAATCGCTTCGGCCACCAATGGATCATCCTGATGGTACTGAGGTGTCTCACGTTCGATAACTCCCAGGATAGGAACTTCCTCCCCATCCGACCCCGGGAATCCAGTCCGGAAAGGAAAGGAGCGATTGACGGCACAGATGATACCGATGACATGTCCCTCGGCCTGCTCGACAAGCCGCATGAGCGTACCGGTCGTGCTCGCATTGTTCACCAGCTCTTCCCCGATGACTACTCGATCTCCAGAACTGATCGCGTCCTCGTACCGACCGAGGATGAGGTACTTATCACCTGTCTTCTCGGCAAAGATCTGCCGACACCCAATCTGCCGCGCCACTTCCTGAGAAAACTTCACCCCGGCCCACGGCGCACCGATGATAATATCTGGAACCAGGTTGGCTTCCTGTAGTCTCTGTACCATCCGTGACGCGAAGTATCCGAGCACTGCCGGCCACATATCGGCCATGGCGAAATCGTAGTACTCCAGACCAACCCAGTTCTTCCCGGGTTCGTACTCCTTCGTATAACCGACGACCGGTCCTATCGGCATCCCGTTCCCATCCGTCGGGCAACGATAGTATCCCCGACAATTCTTAAGTATCTGGAATGCATCTCCATCCCGTTC
>CAYMZY010000025.1:0-12654 GCA_964395165.1 uncultured Bdellovibrionales bacterium
GTCGGCACCACGACCGCTTCGGCCGTAGTCGACAGGAGCTGGATCTTGAGTTCGCCAGCAAGGATCTTGCGAACCTTGTCTTCGCCACCCGCCAGCTTGACGAGGGCGTTGGTCTCACCATGGGTGAGATTTCTTGATGCAAAATTGCTCATCGTATTCTCCTTGGGCTTTATTGCCCGTTGGAATCATCTCCTCACCCGGAGACACTGGACTCTGGTATTTTTCACCACAGCTTTTGACCAACTTACCCTGAAATAAGCCAAAAGCTGTGGTAAATGAATTGTTAATGTTCAAAGAAATATTTTAACTCTTTTAAGTGGAAAAGTCAATATCAAGTTGGGGGATCTCTCTTATCGGGTGTCGGTTCCCTGAGCGAATCGAACAGGTTAGCACTCTAACTGGTAGATTGCTAGTTTTTAGTTTTTAGCCTATACTGGAAGCGTCATTAACATATGGCTTATGAATATCAACAGATTGACAACGAAGAGCCAGGAGGCGCTTCGTCATGCTCAGGAAATTGCCTTATCACGCAATAACCCGCAGATGGAAATCGCGCATCTCATGTATGCGCTCTTGATGCAGGAGGATTCCATCGTTCCGCTGGTCATCGGGAAGCTCGGTGTCGATATCGATACGGTACGCGGGAGTATTCTGGGCGAGATCGATACGTTTCCGCGAGCCGAATCGGGAGCGATCGGGCAATTGTATCTGGCGCCGAACTTTTCTCAGATGTTCGGGGAGGCGGAAAAGGAAATGCAGAAGATCGGCGATGCGTTCGTTTCGACGGAGCATCTTTTCCTCGCTATCCTGCTCGTTTCGAGCCGAGTGAAGACCTCGCTTGAACGTATGGAGATTGCCTATGATGCCGTTTTGACCATGCTGAAGGAAGTTCGCGGGAATCAGCGAGTGGAGAGTCAGGAGCCGGAACAGACATATCAGGCGCTTGAGAAGTATGCGGTGAATCTGACGAAGCAGGCACGCGAGGAAAAACTTGATCCGGTAATCGGCCGGGACGAGGAGATACGAAGAGTCATGCAGGTCCTGTCGCGTCGGACGAAAAACAATCCGGTTTTGATTGGGGAAGCGGGTACGGGAAAGACGGCGATCGCTGAGGGGTTGGCGCAGCGCATCATATCCGGCGATGTGCCGGAGAGCCTGAAGGGGAAGGAGATCATCTCGCTCGATCTCGGAGCGCTCCTGGCAGGGGCGAAGTTCCGCGGTGAGTTTGAGGAACGTCTCAAGGCGATTCTGAAAGAAGTCGAGCGTTCGGCCGATCATTTCATCCTGTTCATCGACGAGATCCACACGCTGGTCGGAGCAGGGGCGACCGAGGGCGCGCTCGATGCCTCGAATATGCTGAAACCGGCGCTGGCTCGCGGAAAGCTCCGTACGATCGGGGCGACGACGCTCAAGGAGTACCAGAAATATATCGAGAAAGATGCCGCGTTTGAGAGGCGTTTCCAGCCAGTGATGGTGAGCGAGCCATCCGAAGAGGATGCGATCGCCATCCTGCGGGGAATCAAGGAAAAATATGAGCTGCATCATGGAGTGAAGATTGATGACGATGCCCTGATCGCGGCGGTCCGGCTTTCGCGACGGTATATCAGCGACCGGTTCCTTCCTGACAAGGCTATCGACCTGATCGATGAAGCCGCTTCCCTCCGGCGCATGGAGATCGATTCGATGCCGGAAGATCTCGATCAGCTTGAGAGGAATATCCGTCGTCTGGAAATAGAGAAGCGCGCGCTCGAAAAGGATCAGAACGGATCGGTGAAGAAGAAGGTTGCTGATATCGATCGTGAATTATCGGAACTGCGTGAACGGAGCCGGAAATTTTCCCTGCAGTGGAAATCGGAACGTGAACTCATCGCGGCGATCCGGGCTCGGAAAGAGGAAATCGATCGATACCGTTCCGAGGCGGATGGTGCCGAACGGCGCGGTGAGCTTGATCGGGTCGCGGAAATTCGATACGGGCGTATCCCGGAAACGGAAAAGAAGATGCAAGCTGAAGAGAAGAAGCTTTTCGGTTTGCAGAAGACGGGTTCGATTCTCCGCGAAGAGATCACCGAGGAAGAGATCGCAGCCGTGGTTTCCCGTTGGACGGGCGTGCCGATCAGGAAGATGCTCGAGGGAGAAGAAGAGAAATTGTCGCACATGGAAGAGGCTTTGAAGTCCCGGGTCATCGGGCAGGACGAGGCGATACATATGGTTGCCAATGCCATCCGTCGATCGCGGACCGGACTTTCCGAGGAAGGTCGCCCGATCGGTTCCTTTATGTTTCTCGGGATGACCGGCGTCGGGAAGACGGAACTTGCCAAGGCCTTAGCGACGTTTCTCTTCGATGATCAGCGGGCGCTCGTGCGTGTCGATATGAGCGAATATATGGAATCGCATGCGACTGCCAAGCTGATCGGTTCACCTCCCGGCTATGTCGGATATGATGAAGGCGGGCAGCTGACGGAAATCATCCGGCGCCGTCCGTACAGCATCGTACTGTTCGATGAGATCGAGAAGGCGCATCCGGACGTATTCAATATTTTCCTGCAGATACTCGATGATGGGCGGTTGACCGATGCGAAGGGGAGGGTGGTGAATTTCAAGAACTGCGTTATCGTTATGACGTCCAACGTCGGTTCGGACGTGATTTCACGCATGCAGGAACTCGGTTTCCGGGGTGACCGGGAGAACCGTGATGATCCGGGGGAAGATGAGATGAAGGCGAAGATCATGGCAAGCCTCAAAGGGACCTTCCGGCCTGAGTTCTTGAATCGGATCGATGAGATCGTCGTCTTTCACCCATTGTCGAAATCGGTCCTCGAACGTATAGCGACCGCCGAGCTTGAGAAACTCGACCGCCGATTGTCCGATAAAGGAATCGTCATCGAGTGGTCGGAAGCGGTCAGGACGTATCTGGCTGAAAAAGGGTATGACCCCCTGTATGGTGCCCGGCCGCTCAAACGGGTCATCCAGAACGAAATTCTCGATGTGCTCGCACTTCTCCTGCTCGAAAAGAAATTTTCGCCGGGACAGAGACTTTCAGCGGTCGTTTCAAAGGAAAAAATCGTTTTTCAGATCAGGGATTCTTCCCGTAAGAAACGTTCAGGGATGAAATGAGCTTGCTTTTCTCCCTGTCTGATCTACTCTAGAGGAGTATTGATTCTGATCATTCATGATATTCCATTTCACCATACTTCTGTGGTCCTTCGTCTTCTCTTTCGGGCTGTGGTTTGTGGCGCAAGGGGAAGTGCTTCTGCAATGGAGCTGGTACCTCTCCGTCATCGGTCCGCTCGTGTTCATTTCGGTCATCGCTGCGGAAAGGGTGACGCACCGTATCGTTGATGCCGCGCTTCCGATACTGCTTTCCGTGACGGCTCCGGTCCTTCTTTCGCTCATCGATGCGCCTGTCGAGAGAGAACTTTTCGTCGTCATCGCCGGGGGAATGTACTATCTCGGGCTTCTGGCTTTGTATCGGTTGCGCTCCGCTCCGACGGATCAGACCGCCCAGGCGCTCCTCTCCACGGCTATCATGGCCGCCATGTTCTTTTTCTACTCCGGAATCTATGGATTTTATGTGAATTTCAATTTCCCGTTGTGGGGACTTATGGCTCTGTTCTTTTTCGGAACGGGGGCGGTGAGTTATCAGGCACTTGTCAGCCGGGAACGACGGAATCGTTGGCGCTCTCTTTTCTACAGTCTTGTCCTCGGATTGATCATGGGGGAATGTGCCTGGGCATTCGGATTCTGGCCGTTCGGATATCTGACTACCGGTGCGATCGCCCTTATCCTCTACGCCATACTTTGGGATGTCACGTTTACGGCTTTTTATGGAGAGCTTTCTTTGAAGCGGGTTATCATGCGCATCCTTTTCCTGCTCGCTTTCGTCATGTTGATTCTTGCGAGCACTCCCTGGCGTATCTTGGTATGATTGATAAAATAGGGCGAGCATGTTAGAATGGTTTCCCGAAGCCTTCCCGGATATCGGATGATCGGGTCGGGAGCATTTTTTGTACAGCTTTTCTAAATCAAGGAACAAGAGGACATATGAATTTCCGGAGCGCAGCAAAATGGATAGGAGTATTTTTTATCGTGTTCGTCCTCGGCGGTATCGGGGGCGCCTTCTTCGATCGATCGCTTCTGCCATGGCTTTCGGTACAGCGCGGGCTGGATCGGGTCGGATTCTTGAGACGGGCGGCGGATAATGTCACGGTGATCAACAAGACCGAACAGGTTGTGGTCCAGGAAGACGACTCGTTGGGAACGATCGTTTCGCAGCCGGCCACGGCAGTCGTGACGCTTGTTCCGAAGCCAGGGTCCGTTTCTGAGCGGAATTCGAAACAGGTGAAAAAGGACATCCTTACCGGGGTTCTTCTGACGAATGATGGCGTTATCGCGACGTATCAGGAGCCAGGAATCACATCAGCCGATCCTGAGTCTCTGATAGCGCTGCTTTTCGATGGATCGAACCATGAGGCGCGCTTCATCGGTTCGGATCCCCTTACGAATCTGGTTTTTTTCCGTATCGATGTCGTCGATGCGCCTTCAATCTCCTTGGCGGATTCCGATGATGCGCTTATCGGCAAGAAATTGGTCGCCTTCGCCTTCGCGTACCAGTCGTATCAGAGACGTTTCGTGACGGGGACACTTGATACCATAGATACTCCCTTCAATCTTTCCGGAAAGACGGTTTCATCGACGGAGAAGTGGGAAGGAGTATTTCGTATGAACTTCGGTCGGAGCGCCGATTTCGTAGGCGGACCAGTCATCCAGTACAACGGTGAAATGCTTGGGATTGTCGGGGAATTGTCGATTGATAATACCGTGCAGACTTTCATCCTGCCATCGAAGGCGGTTCGTCGTTCGCTCGACTTCGTCCTGTCGGAACCGGGTTCGAAACGGCCGGTCTTCGGAGCGTATTATGTACCGCTCACTCAGGCGTATGCCTTACAGCATGGGTTGAATCGAGCAGAAGGCGCACTTATTTACTCCCCATCAGGACGGACCGGCCTCGCGCTCATTTCCGGGAAAGCCGCTGAGAAATCAGGTCTGCAGGCGAACGATATCGTCGTTTCCGTCAATGCCGAGGCGGTGACGCTTGCCAATCCGTTGTCGGTACTCTTATCCCGATTCAAGTCCGGTGATACGGTGACTCTCTCCGTAGAGCGGTCCGGGAGCACACAGGATATTCTTGTGACACTCTGAGAAGTTTTTCGGAGTTTTGGTTTATTCTAACCTAAGTCTAGGGAAGACCGGACCATGTCTTTCATTTCGATTCTTTCCTGTTCCCTGGTACAATACGGGTATATGAGAATCGGTATCAATGCATCATTTCTACGGAAACCAGCCACGGGTATCGGTCAGGTGACTTTGCATTTTCTGGAGCAGCTTCCGATACTGCTCACCGGACTTTCGGCTGAGGAGCGTCCGGAAATATTCCTGTATACGCAGGAGCCGGCGGAATGCGTGCTTGATCCGTCATTCCAGATGAGAGCGTTTTTTCCTCGATGGTGGAAGCGAGACGATATTTTCCGGGAATGGTTATGGGAAAAACAAGTCGCGCACGAGGCGGAACGGGACGGCTGCGATGTCTTCCTGAGTCTTTTTCAGTCAGCGACGATTTTTGACCGATCTTCATCGGTGCGTCACGTGATGGTCGTTCATGATCTCATTCCTCGACTTTTCCCGTCATATCTCGCCAAATACTCCCAAAAATTCCATTGGCAGATGACGGAGCGGGGTATCCGATTCGCGGATGCACTTATCGCCGTTTCGAATTCGACGAAGGAAGACTTGATTGTCAGTCTGGGGAACGATCCGGGCCGGATAACTGTAGTCTACCCGGGTCTTTCTCCGGTATTCGGTACGATCCCTTCGGATGGGGAAGTCGCTTCAGTACTCGTACGATACGGATTGAGGCGGGGGTACATTTATCATGGCGGCGGATTAGAAATCCGGAAGAATGCCGAAGGAGTGCTTCGGGCCTATGCTCTTCTTCAGGCTGAAAAGAAGAAGAGTCTCTTATCTCTTCCAACATTGATCATTTCCGGGAAGGTGCATGATCGAACAAATAAGCTCGCGACGGATGTTCAAGGCCTGATCTCAGAGCTTGGACTTGGGGATCGGGTGCGGCTTCTCGGTCATGTTCCGGCGGCTGATTTGCCCGCCTTATATCGTGGAGCGAAGCTTTTCGTCTTTCCTTCCCAATACGAGGGTTTCGGTCTGCCCGTGTTAGAGGCTCTATCGATGGAATGTCCGGTTATCGTCTCGTCAAACTCATCATTGCCCGAGGTGTCCGGTGAAGCGGCACTCCTGATCGATGGAACGGATGCTTCAGCTATCGCGATAGCGATGGATCGGGTACTGACGGAGCCCGGACTTCGCGAGACACTCGGCCATCAAGGGAGGCAGCAGGCGATGCGTTTTTCCTATAAGGGATTTACCGAACAAGTATTACGCGTATGTTTTCTCTCCCGGATATGAATGATTTTTCTCGCTCGATTCTGGCGTTTCTTTCTCGGAACCGGATCAAGGCGGTCCTGGTGCTGCTAAATATCCTGTTTGGCGTACTCGGACTCTTCTTGTCTCTGATCGGGGTATTGCCTCTCGATCTCGGGAATTTTCTCTTTTTTTCCCTTTTGATTTTTTTGACAGCGCTCTATCGTCCGGTCTGGGTATTCCTGCTTCTGGTCGGTATGTTGCCGTATGAGATCGTCAGTGTCGCTCCGGCCGGATTCGGGATCCTCCTGCGTCCGTACCAGTGGCTTATGCTGGTGCTTCTTTTGGCGACAGGTATCCGTCTTCTTGCTAAACGTCCGATTTTCTCGTCTTTCCGTTTCGTGTGGACCGATAGTTTGCCGGTCATCTTTTTGATCGGAGCCTTCCTTTCCGCTCTCGGGGCGGTGCCTCCCGATCCCTCAGAAAAACTCACATTCGTCCTGGGCAGTTTCGTCGCATTGTTCTTCCTGGTGCGTTTTTTTGTCCGAACCGAAAGAGCCGTTGTGCAGCTTCTCCCGTTCTTTCTCTCCTCATTCATTGTCGTTGCTGTCTGGTCGGTCGTGCAGAATCTCCTTTTCGCGTCTGGGAGGGAGAGTTTTCAGGTCATGGCCGGCCGACCGAACGGGACGTTTTCCGAATCGGATTGGCTGGGTATGTACCTGCTTTTCCCGATAGCCTTCTCTTTGGCCTGGCTGTATCGGAATGAAATCCTGAGGAAAAAATCGAGAGATTCCGTTTTTCCGTTCGGGGTACTTTTCTTGGCGACACTAGTGCTGCTTTTGTCTATGACGCGGAGCGCTTGGCTTGGTCTGGCCGGTATGGGTATGTTTTTCGGGGGAGCCACACTAGTCACGTTTTTGAAGCTTGGAGATCTGAAGAGAGCTTTCTTCTTGTTGGGGAAGACAGCTTCGGTAGTCTGTTTCGCACTGATCGTCATACCGGTCCTCCATCTTTCCCGGTTTTCGATTTTTGATCGGGCGGTTTCTGTCGGAGGAGTGCAGGAAATAACAATCGCTTGTCTGGAGGCAGGAAGAGTTCCGGAACGCATCCGCGATGTGCAGGAACTTGATGCATACGGTTGCCAGCATATCTTGTTGGAAGAAAAACCCGCTTTTCTCGAAGCCGGGTATGTCATCCAGGAAATCGGACGGGATGATCCGAATGTCTCTATTCGGCAGTCGATATATGAGCGAGCGGCCTTTTTGGTGCGAGAGCATCCTTTCCGCGGTATCGGATGGGGAACGGTAGGCGCGCGACTTGGAACTGATGAACAGGGTTCTGTGTTGAATGCGAGCAATATGTTTTTGGAGTTCTGGCTCGGAGGCGGCCTTCTCGGCCTTCTTGCCTTTTCGATCCTCTGGTTTGCGTATGGCTTTCGGTCAGGTAGAGGAACACTTTCGGGGGGCGGATCGGAAATCGCTTTCCATCTCTTCTTTCATCTCACCTGGATCGGATTCCTGATATTCAACCTTTTCAACTCGGGGATTCTTCTCGGAATCTTTTTCACATTCCTCGGTTTCGGGGGCGTCCTTTTTTCGAAAACAAAGGAATGATCATTTATCCGCATCGCATATGAAAACTATCGCTATCGATATCAGGCTGATCGGCAAGGGTCGTACTGGTGATGAAATGGTGTTCCATTCCCTGACGGAGGGAATCCTCGCTTTCGATAAGGAGAATCGCTATCTTCTGCTGACGGATGAAACCGAAGGGGGAAAGCTCACCTTTCTTCATCAGGAGCTGGGAATCGTCGGCCGGGAAAATGTCAGGATTGTTCCGCTTGCTGGAAAGAATCGTTTTGTTTGGAATCTGTTCACGTTGCCATTCTTCCTGTTGAAAGAGTCTATCGATGTCTTTCATACGCAGTACATCCTTCCAATCTTCATTCCGAAACGGACACGAGTGATCGTCCACATCCACGATGTCTCATTTTGCGCTTTGCCTTGGTTCATCGGCTGGAAGGACCGGGTACTGTTGCGTTTTTTTATTCCTCGTTCATTGAAGCGGGCCGATACGGTGATCGTCCCGTCCCGGTTCACTCAGGATGAGATAGGGCGTTATTTCAGTGGCGTCCGATCCGAAAAGATAGTCGTAGTACCCAATGCGTGCTCCGATGAGTTCTATCGTGAAGTATCTGAAAATGAGGTCTCGGAGGTACGGAAACGATACCGGTTGCCCGAACGGTATATCGTCGTCGTTGGGACGCTTCAGCCGAGGAAGAATCTCCCATTCCTTATCCGGGCCTTCGCGGAACTCAGGAAGCGTGATCCGAGCATCGAATTGGTCCTAGTCGGCAATCGGATGGCTCATCATTTCGATCGGAATATCGATCAAGTCATCGCAGAGCTTGACCTCGGTCAACATGTGATATTTCCCGGTTTCGTCGCGCAGCGTGACTTACCGGCCGTCATCCGGGGCGCATTCATTTATGCTTTCCCTTCCTTGTATGAAGGTTTCGGTATCCCGCTTCTGGAAGCCATGAGTCAGAATGTCCCGATCGTCGCTTCAGACATCCCGTGTCTTCGGGAAGTCGCAGGCGATGCTGCAGCATATTTCGATCCATCAAGAGTTGATGTATGCGTGGAAATCCTGTATACTCTCACCATTCATTCGGAGAAACGAAAACAGCTTGTCGAAGCGGGAAAAAACCGTTCCGGGCGGTTTTCCTGGTCAAAGAGCGTCCAATCATTAGCTGCCATCTATTATGCGTAAACCTTTCATGAGGGGTATTTCCACTGATCCGTCGATTGGGAAAGAGCCTGTCGGACCGTCGAGGAAACGGAAGTGGTTGATTGCTATTTCCATTTTTTTGACGTGTGCGCTTCTTGCCGGAGGTGTTTTCGCCTGGAAGACAGGGTCACTTTTGAATAGGATTTCCGGGGGGAATGCGAATATCTTCAAGAGTCTTGTCAAGAATCTTCCCGGGGTTGAGAAAAAGCTGGAGGGAGAAGAAGCGGGAAAGATTAATATTCTGCTTCTCGGTATGCGGGGTGAAGGCATGGAGGGAGGAGGACTCTTGGCTGATACCATCATGGTACTTTCTCTCCACCCGAAGCAGAACGATCAGGATCAGACGAGAGCCTCTCTGGTCTCGATTCCACGCGATCTTTACGTCAAGGTGCCGAATCAGGATGAGCACAGGAAGATTAATGCTGTATTCGCTCTCGGCGAACAGCGGAAGCCGGGAGGTGGAGGAATCGAAGATATGAGGACTATCGTCGGTGAGGTGACCGGTCAGGAAATCCCGTATGCAGTGACGATCGACTTCCAGGGATTCAAGGATCTGGTAAATGCGCTGGGCGGAGTCAAGGTCGTTCTTGATCAGCCATTCGAGGAATCTCTCCAGTTCCGGGAGCCGCAGGTTTGCGATCCGTACGTGTTCACGATACCAACGAAACCGCCGCAGTATCAGTACAAGTATCATACCCGTGCGCAGGGAACTCGGTACGTTTCGAAGGTCTATCCGCTTTGCTATAATCCGAATGTCGAGTGCGGGGGCGACTTCAAGCTTTCGGCGGGGGAGAATATTCTGGATGGAGATAAGGCTCTCTGCTTCGCTCGTTCGCGAAAAACCTCGAGCGATTTCGAACGCGCGAAACGTCAGCATATCGTCATTGAAGCCATAAAGAAGCAGGCCTTGAGTACGGGTACGCTTACGAGCTTCGATAAGGTCACTGGCATCATGGAAAGTCTGGGCAATAATGTACGGACGAATTTCGAGGCGTGGGAAATGCAGCGTCTGTTTGATCTCTATATCAAACTTGGCGATGTCGAACCGAAATCGAAGGTTCTGGATACCACCGATGAGGGACTACTGTATCATCCAGAAAAGAACGATCCTTCTGCCGGATATATCCTTCTTCCGCGCGGGGATACTTACGATCAGATCCGTTCCTTGTTCCAGACTCTGCCTTAATCAGCAGTCATTGTTAGTCCTCCATGATGTATCATGATCCTTCGGGGCCGCTCGTTACTATCGCTGTGAACGGATACAAGAATCCGGAACTGCTCCGTCTGTGTCTTTCCGCTCTCTATCGGGAACTTTCCCAGTCATCCTTCACGTACGAAGTCATCGTTGCAGACAGCGAAACCGGAGAGGATACGGAACTGATCATGCGTGAGGAATTTCCGGAGGCGAGGTTTTTTCCGTTCGCTTCCAATGTCGGTTTCAAGACGCTTTTCAATACTTCCCTTACTGAGTCAAAAGGGAAGTACATCTTCCTGATCAACAGCGACATCCTTCTGAACAAGGAGACTCTACCGATACTCATGAGTTACCTGGAATCGGACCGGAAAACGAAACTTGTCGGTCCGAAGCAGATCAATTTCAACGGGACGCTTCAGCTGAGTTGTTTTCGGTACTATCGTCCAGAGACGATACTTTATCGTCGCACCTGGTTGGGTCGATTACCGTTCGGGAAGAAGCATCTCGACTGGTTTGTCATGAAGAACTATGATCATGTCACTCCGAAGGCGGTTGACTGGGTTACCGGTTCAGCGATGTTTGTTGAGCGGGAAGCGGCTCTTCGTGTCGGCCCGATGGATGACCGATTCTTCATGTACATGGAGGATGTCGACTGGTGTCGACGGTTCTGGGAAAGCGGATATCGAGTAGTCTATTGTCCGGAAGCGACGGTATATCACTATCATGCCAAGGGGAGCGCCCGTGGGGGGATATTCGGCATCTTTTTCAATCAGCTTACCTGGTGGCATATCATGAGCGCGATTCGGTACTTTTGGAAATACTTCCGGAGACCGATTCCGCTCGTGGAATAATAAAAATAGCGAAATGAGTATGGATGATGCAGAATCGGTTCGGACTTCTGAGCACGAAAAGGGATTCCTGCTGTTCAAGCGGTTTTTTCTTTCTTTCGTCATGCTTGCGCTTTTGGTACTCGCTTTTTTCGGCGGGTATGAGCGGGGTCGCGACTCATTCTCTTCCGAAGGTGATTCCATTTCGGTCGACGGAGCGATTATTCTGAACGGGAAGAGTCGGGATAAGGAGGTCGACTTCGCGCTTTTTTGGAAGGTATGGGAAATACTGAAAGACAAATTCGTCGATCAGTCAAAACTCGATGCTAAGCAGATGCTGTATGGGGCGATTGATGGTATGTTGGCTTCGACTGGAGATCCCTACACGACTTTTTTCGATCCGAAAGAGAAGCAGGATTTTCAGGAAGATATGACGGGGAATTTCGAGGGGATCGGCGCGGAAATGGCCATCAAGGATGGAGTTCTCACCATCGTTTCGCCGCTCGAAGGTACGCCCGCGGAGCGTGTTGGCCTTCTGGCGGGAGACAGGATATTGAAAATCGACAATGAGACGACAGCGGATATAGACATAGAGGAAGCGGTGCGTCGGATCCGCGGACCCAAGGGGACGAGCGTGACCTTGAATATCTACCACGAAGGCGATGAGGAGGCGAAAGATATTGTTATTCCGCGTGAGGTCATCCATGTAAAGAGTATCCGTTTCGAGATGAAGGAGGGGAATATCGCGTATATCCGGATCAATCGATTCGGTGATGAGACGGCGGATGAATTTGAGCGTTCAGTGCGTTCGGCAGTGAGTGCCAAGGCACAAGGAGTGGTTATTGATCTGCGAAATGATCCGGGCGGGCTTCTGACATGCGCGGTCGATATCGCGAGTTTCCTGCTGCCGGAAAAATCAGTCGTCGTGATCGAAGAGAATGGGAAGGGGGATCGCAAGGAACTCAAGACACACGCCGGAGATATCTTTTCGAAACTCCCGACGAGCGTGATTATCAATGGCGGGAGCGCGAGCGCTTCGGAAATCCTTGCCGGAGCGTTGCGGGAGAATCGGGATAATGTCCGGTTGATTGGAAAGCAGTCTTTCGGGAAGGGTTCGGTTCAAGAATTGGTCAGTGTGACTAAGGATACGGCAGTCAAGATCACGGTGGCTAAGTGGCTGACTCCGAAAGGGAATCAGATCAATAAGATCGGCATCGCACCGGACGAAGAGGTCGATCTGACTCGGGAGCAGGTGACCAACAAAGAGGATCCCCAGCTGCAGAAGGCCCTGGAATGGGTCAAGTCTCAGCTCAAATAAACCCAACAGAGAGGGTGTTCCGAGAAACGGAACCGGTGTTTGACAGAAAACCGGAAAAGCGCTAGAATAAGCCGGTATTAATTTTCTTGTGA
>CAYMZY010000026.1:0-12202 GCA_964395165.1 uncultured Bdellovibrionales bacterium
TGACATTGATGATTCCTTTCTATCGGAGAATGACCGATAAACAGACACATATTTTTGTGAAGCAACTGCCTCGAGCATAATTGAAAAACGGTCCCTTGTAAAACGGTGATCGTTTTTGGAATAAAAAATCGGCAGTATATCTGTTTGTTCCGAAAACAGTCGATTTTTATTCTGAGACGAGAATCACGCGTCGAGAAGGGCGATAAGGATCACTGTCAGACAGAAGCCGAAGATAGCTCCGACCACGACCTCACTTGTCCGGTGACCGACACGTTCTTTGAGATGCGGGAACTTGCTTTCATCTATTTCCCCATGAAGCTGATTGACCAGCATATTGAGATAGCGTCCCTGGTCGCCGAGTATCATCCGGATGCGGAGGGCGTCATCGACGATGATGAAGGCGAGTCCGACGGTGACCGCGAAGGCTCCCGAGTTCATGCCCTCGAAGTAACCGATGGAGGTGAGAAGTGAGACGGCGAAAGCGGTGTGGGCGCTCGGCATGTGACCGTGGGTGAATATGTATTCCGGTTTCCAGCCATGACGCAACGTGAAAAAGATGAATTTGGTGACCTGCGAGAAAAGACCGACGAAGATCGGAAGGAGAAAGACGAGGTGTGTTTGGATGAAGGCCATATTTTTTTAGTATGATGCTTAATTTTAAGATTATAGCATGTCTGATGATTGTGGATCGGGCTTTTGATTCGTTCACGTTTTGAAGATGGCTTGTTTCGGGTCCGGACGGGGGATTGTGATCCGGGCAGATATGGCATATACTGGAGTGGCTAACTGAATAAATGAGAGCATGATTATGGGTACCATAGGAATCATTCTTATCGGGGTCGTCGTAGTCGTACTTTTCGCGATTTTCGCGTATAACGGCCTTGTTTCGTTGAAAAATCGTACCGAGGAAGCATGGAGTGATATCGATGTACAGATGAAGCGGCGCTATGACCTCATTCCGAATCTCGTGAATACGGTGAAGGGGTATGCGACGCATGAGCAGACCGCTTTTGAGAAGGTGACCGAGGCCCGAGCCCGCGCTATGGGGGCAACCGGAGTCGCAGATAAGGGAGAGGCTGAAAACATGCTGACCGGGGCGCTCAAGTCCGTGTTTGCGATCGCTGAGGCGTATCCGGATCTCAAGGCGAATCAGAATTTTCTCGAACTGCAGCAGGAGTTGTCAGATACGGAGAATAAGATTCAGGCGGCCAGGCGTTTCTACAATGGCAATGTACGTGATTTGAATACGAAGATTGAGACTTTTCCATCAAACATTATCGCCGGGATGTTCGCTTTTGCGAAACGGGAATTCTTCGAGCTCGATGAGAGCGAGGCGGCAGCCAAGCAGCCAGTCGAAGTGAAGTTCTAAGTACGGAGGCTATGAGGTGGGCCGTTGCTTTTCTGTCTGTTCGGAAAACCCAAGCTGTGCTTGGGTTTTTGTTTACGTTTTGTTGGGTATTCAGTAGCGGAGCCGATGTTTTCACGGCGGATCGGTCATATGGGTATGACCGTATCGATTTTCGCTTCGACGTCGGGCAGGACACGTCGGTTCGAGTTGAGGAGACGGAGACGTACCGGTTCCAAGGAGAATACCACCAGGGCAATCGGAGCATCCCCTTGCGTGGTGTTGACACGATCGATTTGGTATCGGTGATGGATGCCGATACTGGACAAGCCCTCACTTACTCTCCTGTCCGACTGGACAAGGCGGATCCGGAGAGTTATGGGTATTATACGACGTATCGGGAGCAGGGAAATCTGGTTATCGAATGGTACTATGACGCGCACGATACGTTACGTTCCTGGACGCTCCGGTACACGTTGTATGGGGCTGTACGGTTTCTGGACGGAAAAGACGAATTGTATTGGAACCTCTTTACGAATTATGAAGTTCCAGTCAAAGAAGTTCAGGCGTCGGTCGTCTTACCCCAGGATTACGTTTCATCTGAAATTCCGGCCGTCTGGTATGCTGATCCCGCGGTGGCAGCCGGAGCTGTGAGATATTTGGACGGACATACGGTGCTTTTCTCCGGTCGGAACTTTCCTTCGTTCGGCAAAGCGACCATTGCGGTCGGATGGCCGAAGGGTGCCATTGACCGAAGTCTGTATTGGAAAAGTTTTTTTCGGCGATTTATTTGGGTCATTTTGGCGGTAATCATCGCTCTCATTTCCATCGTAAGTGTGTTGCTGCGATATCTATCTACTGAGCGTTTCGGCATGGAACGCAGGACGATCGTTCCGGAGTATGAGCCGCCGCGAGCCCTGCCTCCGGCTATGGCTGAAGTGATTATCAAAGAAACGGTGAGCGATAAAGCATGGAGTGCCACCGTCGTCGATTTGGCAGTGCGCGGGTTCTTGAAGATCGAAGAGGTTCCCTTCACCCGCATGGAACGTATCGGGCAAGGTGTTGTCGTGGTCGTATCCTTCATTGCAGTGCTGGTCTTTCTGAAAGGAAGTGGGGTGCCTTGGCTGTTTGGAATCGCAGTGTTTGGTATGTGGTTGATCCGATTCGGAATACGTTTTTTCGTAAGGTCCGGACAGTATTCTTTATGGACTCGGAAAAATTACCTCCTTACCCGCCTGTCTGAAGTGCCGACAGAGAAGCTTGAAGAATATGAGCGGCAGTTTCTTGATATTCTGTTTTCAGATGGCAAGACGGAATTCTCTACCAAAGATATCCGGAAGTCGAGTCGGCAGACCGAGCGGCAGCGGATGCACGCGGCCCTCTTGAAACTCCGCGGGACCCTGCTAGAGGAAACAGTGATCGACACTTCCGCCTACGCAATCGGCTTCAAAGACTGGCGTTTTGTGAAAATCGGTCTTATCGTCGGAGCTGGAGCGGTTCTCGTCCTATCGATGACTCTTGGTCAGACGGCACCGCTCGTCATCACCCCTCTTCTCTTAGCGGTTTATTTCGTGACGTGGGCGATTCTTTTCTTCCGGTACAACCCGCGTCTCAACCGACAGGGACAGATTTTCAAGGAGGAATGGCTTGGTTTCAAACTCTATCTCGAGACAGCTGAAAAATATCGCCTTCAAAATTTGACCCCAGAGATGTTTGAAAAATATCTTTCGTATGCGATCATCTTCGGTGTTGAAAAAAAGTGGGGGAAGGCTTTTGAAAATATAACCTTGGAATCACCGAGTTGGTATAGAGGAACAACGGGTATGACAAGAGTGGCAGTGAGCAGCGGATTTTCGGCCGCGAGTTTCACCTCTTCCTTTGGGGCGTCTTTTTCTTCGGCTTTTTCAAGCGCCGGCGGAGGTGCATCATCGGGCGGCGGCAGTGCCGGCGGCGGTGGTGGTGGGGGGGGTGGTGGCGCAAGTTGAAAATAGAATGTAAAAAAAAGCGGCTCCCGAGATTTTTTGGGAGCCGTTGTCGTTTCAATCCGACGTATCGACTATGAGGGTGTGGTGATCTGATGGACTGATGGATATGTTCGGTAGAAGTTCGACGATTATCGATCCGTCCTGATTTCGGAAGACGGTTTCAGGTCGGATGACGATAGAGGCCCTCAACGTGGCACTTCGCGGAATCACTCGGCTATCGGGGAATACGGTGGTCCCGGCTTCGAGTATGGCTCCGTCTTCGATGACGACGGGCAACCGTCCAGGTTCTGCATCTAGAAGTCTGACACTGACCCCGATGTTTACTCTGCTTCCGATATGCGTTCCGACACCGATGTAGGACTGACTTCCGATGTGGGTGCCATCATGGATATATGCTCCGGCCTCGATGATGGTTCCATGCCCGATGGTGACATTATTTCCGATGTGTGCTCCGGGATGGACATAGGTATGGAATCCGACCTGAAGGCCTTGCGCTTGGAAATGTTTAGCATCCCATTTGTCGAATTTCGGATCGAATGGAATGAAACCGAGCGCGCTGTATCCCAAGGTTGTCGCGCGACCGGCCGGACCCATGATTCTGTTGCCCGGCGAGTAGCTCGTCATGACAGTGTGGGTCTGTCCCGGCAGGATTCCGGTGTTCCGGGTCAGGTGGATTGCCTGAAGAAGCCATATCTGGACTTTCCAACAAAAGCCGCCATCTTCGATGACCCGAACACTGCCCTCCCCGAGCAGGTCGACGATGAGCCGGAGCGCCCGGATATCGGCATCCGTTTTTGTGGAGCAATTCTTTTCCTGATCGCTCCAGAGGCTTTCGATAATCCACCGGAGCCAGGTGATGAGCCGATCGAGGCCGTCTTCGGTCTCCGTGTTGAAACGGTTTTCGAGATAGAGACGTCCGCCTTCGAGGAGATTGTGGATGGACGGATGCTGTTCATAGAGGGTTTTCCAGGCCTCGGCGAAGAATTGTGAGAGAAAACCGATGTCATTCTCATCAATTTCACATTGCCAGTTCCTGAATCTATCGAAACAATCAACCCGATCTTTTTCCGGCCACTCGTCCCAGTGATGGAGTGCCACGACCGAAAATGCGAGACAGAGCCAGTCGCTTTCAGCTTCTTCGCTTTCCGGCGTGAGGATATAGGTGGTACTTGGAGTCCAAGTCTGTGCGGTTTCCTTGGTATACACCATGAAGCACGGAATCCGCCTGAATGGCGCCTGAGATGGGCTGGTGAGCCCGAGAGCGCGTAGGAGTGCTTGCTGGTTTTTTGTGTAAGAATCGGTGAATGTCGGGTACTCAGGCATGATATTTTCCTCCAGGAAGGTCGGTTGTCGGAAAAAAAGAATCGATTTGGAAAGGTGCCCTCTTTCAGAGTTGATTCCATGAAAGGTGACTTATCTTGGCGAAAAAAATCATATTTGTCAAGATTCTCGGTTCGATTCGGAAATGCTATACTGGATTCCATCAGTCTCTATTTCTTGAAGTACTATGGCGACTTTGTATACACAGAAAGATAAGAATATCCGTTTGACCTGGGTGTATATCACTGGGTTTCTCGTGTTCGTCATCGGGGTCGGATTTGTCTTTTCTCAGGCGATGCATTCGAGTGCGATTCTCTACGGATGCGTGTTGTTCTCGGTATTGATGAGCGTCGGATCGTATTGGTGGAGCGACAAGATCGTCCTGTCGATGAGTGGGGCGCGACCGGTAGCCTTTGAAGACGACAAGGAGTTGTACCGCATCGTGGAGAATCTCGCGATTACCGCCGGTCTCCCGATGCCGAAGATCTATACCATCGATGACACGGCGATGAACGCCTTCGCGACCGGCCGGGATCCGAAACATGGCGTGATCTGTTTTACGACCGGTATTCTCTCGCGTCTCGATAAGGCCGAAATCGAAGGCGTCGCGGCGCATGAGCTTTCTCATATCGGAAATCGGGACACGCTCATTTCGACGGTCGTGGTCATCTTGGTCGGTTTCGTCGCGTTGCTCGCGGATTGGTTCCGACACTGGGCATTTTTCGGGGGGGATCGTGATCGGGAGAGTGATAGCCGGTTGCAGGTTATCTTCTTGGTCGTGGCAATCGTCCTCTCCATTCTTGCGCCGATCGCGGCGACGCTGATGCAATTGGCTATTTCTCGGAAACGGGAATTCTTGGCCGATGCTTCCGGTGCACTTCTGACGCGGTATCCCGATGGACTCGCTTCCGCTCTGCAAAAACTTTCAGGTGATACGGAACCGCTTGAGGCGGCCAATCGAGCGACCGCCTCGCTCTATATCGCCAATCCGTTCAAGGGAAACAAAGTCGCGAAACTTTTCATGACGCATCCGCCGATGGAGGAACGTATCGCGGCGCTCCGTGGCATGGATATCCCTTCTTAGGAGCCTATGCCATCTCCGTATCAGGAATTCGCCCGCCAGGCCCGTGAACGATTCCTCGCCAAGCAGCAGAAGATGAAAGAGGTGGGTGTTTCGAAGATTCGATCGGGAGCGTATTCGTTCACGATGCATGCGGAGCATAAGATGCGACAGTATGGTTTATCGGCCCAGAAGGTGCGTGGGGTGATCCGAAGACCGAAACGTCGTCAGGAAGGGATCGCCCCGCGTACTATCGCGGTGATGCAGCCGGTATCTCCGAAAATCGTCGCCGGCAAGGAAACCTGGAAACAGGAAGTCTGGGTGATGTTCCAGGAGCGCAAGACGATACTATCCGAACAGTCTGGTTGGACGACTGAGCTCCCTGTCGGACTTGGTGAATTCCAGACGAAGAGCATCCGGATCATCAGTGCTTGGCGCTATCCCGGAATGAGTCCGAAGAATCATCCGATTCCTGAGGAGATTTTGCGGGAAATGGAAGAGGGGAGTATTTTAGAAGGAGAAGATGCGGAATAATCTTCTGTCTTTCGTAATCCATGAAACAATGAGTTATGAGCGATCAAGAGATGGCACAGAATGAAGTTCCTGGAAATGAAGAGGTATCAAATACCCCTCAGGTAAGCGTACTATCGGGGTTTGACGCTCAGGATATCCAAAAGCACAAAGGCATCGCCTGTCTCTCGTATATTTTTCTGCTTTTCCTTGTCCCGCTCTTGACTGAAAAGGAGAGCAAGTTCGCTCAGTTTCATGCCAAACAAGGTATGGCACTTTTCATTGTTTGGGTAGTTGCTGATTTGGTTTTGGGAGTCATTCCGATGCTCGGTTGGATGTTGGTGCCTGTCGCCAATCTCTTCTTTGTTATCGTGAGTATTATCGGGATCATCAAGACGCTTGGAGGAGAGGCATGGGAAATTCCCGGGGTATCAGTGATTACCAAAAAAATTAATTTATAGTATCGTTCAAGAAAAATAAAAAATATGGCCGGAGTACTTTCGATAGTGGCATTAGTGTTTTCCATTGTTGCCTGGCGGAATGTTTCGAGGATAGAGAGGGAATGGACAGAAAAAAAGAAAGGCCTCGGTGGAAGTATCGGTGGGAGTATGCAGTCGGCCACATCTGCCGTGCAGACACAAGAAAGCAATCAACCAGTGTCTGGCACGGCTATTCCTTTGCCACTAGTACCGACGCCGCCAGTTTTTGTTCCGCATGAGCCAAGCCTGGGTGAACAGGCGTGGCAGTGGTTTTTGCATGATTGGCCGGTGAAGCTCGGGGCGATACTATTTTTCCTCGCTATTGGATGGGTCATTCCATATTATGCATGGCAATTTATTCCGCCAGCAGGTCGAGTTATGCTTGGCGTGGCTCTCGGTGTTGGATTTCTTGGTTTTGGCACGAGGCGTATTCAGCGGTTTCGGAATCAGGGAAGCGTCTTTCTCTCTTTGGGTGCGGGTATTGTCTATCTTTCCATTGCGGCTGGACAGTTTCAATATGATCTTTTTCCACCAGTGCTTGCCCTCGGATTCCTGTTCTTGACGACGGTTTTTCTTGCGTATGTGAGTGTCACCGGGAGAACTCGCGCGTTGGTTTTTCTCGCACTTTTCTTGGGTTCTATTGCTCCGTTTTTGGTTCATTCGCACGCGAGTGATTTCATGAGTCTTTTCTCCTATCTCGCGATCCTCTGTTTGGGGGTGCTCTGGGTAACTCGATTGACCGGATGGCGTGAGCTGACTACGGCAGCGATTACTGTGTACTGTTTTTACTCGGCACCGTATATTCTGAGTTCCGGGAGCGTTCCAAATAGCATGCATGCCCTGTTCGCGACATTTTTCGCGCTCATGTTCTTTATCTTCAATATTTTCTCTTTAGTGTACGACCGAAAAGCCGAACCAGCCGATTTGATTGCCGCATTGTTAAATGGCATCTTGCTCATCGGGTGGATTGATCAGGAAATTATTCCGGAAGCCAGGAGCTTTGTCATGGTGATTGCGGCAGTCATGGCTAGTGTTGGAGCGTATGTCGTGTATGCATCGACGCGTATTGTAGCACCTGTCATTGTTCATTCGGGAGTCGCGGTACTTCTCCTTGCGGTAGCCACCGTCTATGAGCTGGATGGGCCACTCCTCAATATCACGCTGACATTCGAAGTGGCCTTGCTTGTCATCGGGCTGTCCGCTTTTTTGGGGCAAGTGGCAGCGGCCAAGCGGGCAAGTATTTTATTTGTCGCGCCTCTCATCTTAGTGTTTGGTAATATTGCTCACTACGCTGCTGCAAAAAACATTTTTACCGCTGACTTCTTTGCTATTTTGGTGTTGGCTCTGGCGCTTGGCGTAGCTGGGTATCTCTTTGTCCGAAGCGACTGGGAACGTGACGGGGAGATTCATACGGAGAAACTTTCTGTCGGACTCTTCTGGTCCATTGTCAGCGGATTGCTCGGGATGATACTTTTTTGGCTTATGACACACGTGGTTTGGAGTGACACGCTTGCGACGACGATAAGTCTGGCTGTTTATACCCTGATTGGACTGTACTATTATGTGTCTGGCCGCGCGCGTGAATCCAAATCACGGAAACTTCTCGGCAGTGCCCTCCTCATTTTTGTGACAGCACATCTCCTCTTGGTTGAGATGGGAGCGATGAGTACCGAGGGCCGTATCATTGTATTTGCGGTGATTGGAATTCTGCTCATGAGCACTGCGTTCTTGGGACGAAAAAAAAGAAGCGATGTACAGGGCATCTAACCTCCTTAACCAGATCAATATGCGGTATCTTTTTCTCGTCTTTACAGTCGTATTTTTTCCGATTGGTGCTTTGGCTCAAGGCGACAAAGAATCATTGCCAGATGCGGAAAAGACACTGTCTGTTTTCGAGCAGATGCTCTCGGTGGCCACTCCTGTCTTGATTCCAACTGTAGTGGATATTCCGGTATTTGATCCGGCCTTTCGAGTACACGACGCGGTAGTGTATGAAGAGACGACCAAGCAATTTCAGCCATATCTCTATCGAGAAACACAGACTTTTTCTCGGGCCCAAGCAATAGTCAGCACTAATTCCAGGTTCAGTATGGGAACAGCAACTTCTCTGGTGGATGGGAATGGTGATACCCTGGCGGAATTTCCCGCTGAAGAAGAGAGTTCGTCGGTCGTTGAACTCATGGTGACATTTTCTCGACCTGTCAGTCTATCCGGCTTCACACTTTCTCTTGATCGGTATGTCGCATTGCCGCAATCGGTGGCGGTTTCGGTACCGAGTGCGGATGGCGTCAGTACTCCTCGCATACTCTTGGCTCAATCGAGCCTCTCGGGAACATCAGTTCGATTTCCCAAATTGACGACGAGCTCGTTGATTCTTCGATTGTGGTATGGTCAGCCGCTTCGTATTCGGGAGATCAACTTTCTTGAAGAAGATATTCCATCGATGAGTGAAAGTAGTGTGCGATTTTTGGCTCGCCCAGGTGAGCGATACACACTCTACGCCTATTCGGATGGGGGGTATATCGCTCCCGTTGGTGAGTCAGCAAATTTGAGTGACAATACCGATGTGAAGCGTCTCTTCGGAGGCAAGATGATAGCTAACCCACTCTATCGACCAGCGGATAGTGACGGTGATGGAGTGATTGACCGAAAAGATAACTGTGTCGGATTGGCCAACGGAGATCAGCACGATGAGAATCGCAATGGTCGAGGAGACGTGTGTGATGATTATGATCGGGACGGAGTGATGAATAGTCAGGATAATTGCCCAGCACATCCCAATCGGATACAGGGAGATGCTGACCGTGATGGACAAGGTGATACTTGCGATAGTGAGGAGAGTCGAATCACAGAAAAATACGCATGGATGCCATGGGTGACTATCGGACTCGGTATCGTCATCGTCGGCGGGCTTTTCGTTTCGGTATTCCGCCGGGCCCGTTCCGGATAGTAGGGGGGCAGTCAGCGAGGCTTCGAATATACCAAAGTAAACGGCTTATATAAGCCGTTTACTTTGGTATATGCTTGACATTTTTATAAATAAGGTATATAATTTCTTTTCAGGATACGGAAGCCGGATCTTTGACAAGTAAGGGTTCTGGGCGGAATGAGGGATCTCGGATCGTTTCGGGATTTCTCATTCCGCCTGGAATACCAGGGACAGGAAATACTGCAATTTCGCCATCAACTGCATCGGAGGATATCATGAACGCAAAACTTATCAGCCTTTTTCTTCTCATCGCTTCTCTCCTTTTGGGAGGATGCGGGGGACTCGGGCAGCGTCCGGCTGGATACGTTTACGACCAGGCTGGTATGCTTCGGGGATATCTGATTCCGGCGGGAAGGACGGCCCAGGAGCAGCTTACCTGGGTGAATCAGGAAGAAAACAGATATTGCCGGCCGGAATCACGGCAGATAGATACCATTGTCGGCGTCGCCATCGGGGCGACGGTCGGGGCGGTTCTTGCCGGAAGGGGTTCCCGTGCAACAGGTGCTGCGCTCGGTGGTCTCGGGGGCGGGGTGCTCGGTTCAATGAGTACCGGGGAGTATTGCAGCATGCTGCAGACGACGCGCGGACTTATCACGGAGAAGATCGCAGCCGATAGTCCGAGGTCGAACTGTCGGCATCATCAGGTCGAGGAGAACGGCAGGCGGTACACCCGTACCGATTGTGCTTCGACCACTGGGCCTCGACCTGGGTTTCAAAATTACCCATCCCGGTAATAGACGGCGGCGAGATATCACGAACGGCCAGAGAAGAATCTTTCTCTCGGCCGTTTTTTTTGCGTGAAAAAATTTTCCTTGCCTCGGGTAGGCTTCTCTTGTACACTTCATGTTGGAATACACAAATATCTCTCTATGAAAAATACGAAAATCGTCGCGACGATCGGCCCGGCTTCGGAAGATAAAGAGACGTTGCGGCGGATGATCGAGGCGGGCATGAATGTTGCCCGACTCAATTTTTCACACGGTGAATACGCTTGGTTTGAAACCATTATCAGTCGTTTGCGTGAGCTTTCGGAAGAGATGCAAGTACCGGTCGCCATCCTGGCTGATATGCAGGGACCGCGTATCCGCGTGGAAGTCGATCGGGAGATCAGCCTGAAAAGAGGAGAGCGCATCCATGTCGCCGATATCTCCCATCGGGAGACTTTTTCGAAATCCCGGTCTAGGCAGCCGATCTGTTATCTCGACGTTCCCAAGATGGCGAGCAAGCTCTCAACTGGAGACATGATCCTGATCGAGGATGGGCTCGTCGCGCTGCAGGTGGTTGCCAAGCACGGGGCGCACGCGGTCGAAGCGGCCGCTCTTTCCGATTGCCGGATCAAGAACCGCAAGGGAGTCATACTTCCGGATACGCCGATCGATCTCCCGATTCTTTCCAAGAAAGACTTGCGCGATCTCGCGTTCGTCCTGAAGGAAGGAGTGGACTATGTCGGACTTTCCTTCGTCGGGTCGGCGGAAGATATCCATACCGCACGCGAGGAGATGCGGAAGGTGGTCGGCGAGGAAGCTGAGCTTCCGAAGATCATTGCGAAGATCGAGCGCAAGACGGCCCTCAAGCATTTGAAATCCATTCTCAAAACGACGGACGCGGTCATGGTGGCGCGCGGCGATCTCGGGATCGAGATGCCGACTTCCGAAGTCGTCTTGCTCCAGAAGGAGATCATCCGCGAGAGTCTGCGGGCGATGAAGCCAGTCATCGTGGCAACCCAGATGATGAAGTCGATGACGGACAATATCCGTCCGACACGCGCCGAGGTAAGTGATGTTTCCAATGCGGTCATCGACCATACCGACGCGGTCATGCTCTCGGAAGAGTCGGCCATGGGCAAGTATCCGATTGAGACGGTGGCGATGATGACGGAAATCCTCGAGAAGACCGAAGAATCGCCGTTTAACGACATCTATCAGGAGCTTGATCTGAATATGAAAATGGAATACGCAGCCGTCATCCGGAGTGCGTATCAGTTGGCCAGAAGCTTCAATACCCGGGCGATACTCCTCCTGTCGATGAGCGGCT
This sequence comes from uncultured Bdellovibrionales bacterium, assembly GCA_964395165.1. GTDB lineage: Bacteria > Patescibacteriota > Minisyncoccia > Moranbacterales > UBA1568 > JAGOSP01. The sequence goes on from CAYMZY010000026.1 coordinate 11,723, forward strand.
TGACCGCACGTCTGATCTCGCATTTCCGTCCGGAGACCGAGATCCTGGTCGCGACCGACAACAAGAAGACCTGGTACGAGCTCGCGCTCGTGTGGGGGGTACAGCCGTTCAATTTCGAAGGTGATCCGGACCGTGACCATTATATCGATCGGATGATGTCCGAGGCGAAGAAATCGGGCAAACTGGCGGCCGGAGATGATACGGTCGTTTTCCTCGGTAAGACACCGGACCGCCGGACCGTCGACCTTGTCGGAATCCAAAGAGTGCGCTAGTCTAGAAGGGGAAAAAAGATAGGAGAGAAACGGAGCATAGGGTCTATGACTCCCTTTTTCTTCTCTAGAGGAGAGATGGCCGAGTGGTTGAAGGTACTTGCTTGGAAAGCAAGCGTAGGAGAAATCCTACCGCGAGTTCGAATCTCGCTCTCTCCGCCAAAATTGGAAATCGGAATATGAAAAGGATACTAATAACAACAGCAATCGG
>CAYMZY010000027.1:0-11779 GCA_964395165.1 uncultured Bdellovibrionales bacterium
CTAGGATCATGGGACCAGAACCCAGTGCCTTACCGCTTGGCTACACCCCAAAAAAGCACGGAACAGAAAACCGTCAATCGGTTCGACGATTGTTCCCAGTGTAGCAAACCCTTTTTATTTTATCAAGAAAAAATAGGCCCTGAATTTTCAGGGCCTATGAGGACCGGGAACGGGACAAAACGCGAACAATACGGGTGAGTAGAGGGCGGTCCAGAGCTCCCTATACAATACGTCTTGTTCGAATGCTCGTGGGAGAGCGTACTGAAGAGCCTCAAACCACTTCCGTCGCTGTTTCTCTGGCGCGCAGTAGATGAGCGTGAGGATGTTATGCATCCAATCGCACATCTTGAGACGCACAGCTTCTCTCCCCGCCGTCCTGAAACGTTCATGGTACTTCCTGATCCGCTCCTCTTCCGTTTCACCGGACATGCCAGACGGTTTCGACATGACGTCGACCAGATAGGCGACCTGAGACCCATACTCTTCCCCGACACGTCGATTCGGCCATGTCTCAGGAAAATGCTCGGTCGCATCATGGAGCAAGGCTGCGATCACCTCATCGGCATCGACAACCTCAAGATGCACCATCTCGATCGTCGCCACGGTTCGAAGGTGGTCCATATACGGTCCACCGCTTTCACGACGAACGCCATCGAATTGCCGTTCCATCTGTTCATACGCGAGAATGATTCCCTGCTTCTTCTCGTAAGAAAACGGTGAATTATGATTCACATACGCGAGAAATCCCTCCCGGGTCCGGTATCCAGAAAGGATGTTCAGCAGCCGTAGGTACTCAAACATGATGACGTCTCCTTTCGATGAGAAGTATTCGGTTGGGAAAAAACTGACAGTCTTCAAATATACCGTAAAGCATAGGAAATGCAAGAACCCCGCTCTTCGGAACGGGGTTCAAGAGATGTTTTTCTTCCTTCCTGCACGTACTAGATCTTCAGATAGCGCCGGATCGCCAGTGAGGCGGAAAATGTCGTCAGGGCGACACCGAGAGCCAGGAGTCCGATGAAGATAACGGCTGAATACTGAAGAAAAAGAGACTGGGTATCACCTCCTAGAGGCAGAGCGCCTTCGGTCATAGGTGCCAATGAATGAGAAACTATCAGCAGGAAAACTGAAGCGACGACCGAAGAAGCGACCCCATAAAATGCTCCTTCGAAAATGAATGGCATCTTCATGTAGAGATTCGAGGCACCAACCAGACGCATGATTTCGAATTCCTGCCTATGCGAATGGATGGTGATGTACATCGTATAGAAAGTGATGATGAGCGCGACCGCGATGAAAATGCTCCCGAGTGTCAGACCGGCAGTGGTTGCGGCGGCGTTGATCATTTGGATACGCTCGAAGATCTTTTTGTTCTTCTCATAGTTGACGCGGCTGATATCGTCCTTGAACGATGAATTCTGCACCTGCTTGGCGATGACTTCGTAATACTCAGGTTTTGTCGCCTTGACAACGAGAGAGGAGAACAGCGGGTTTTCGCCGATTTCTTCGAGCGCTTTTCTGACGCTCTCATCATTACCGTTCTGAGACAGAAATTCAGCAAGTGCCTGTTCGCGGGGAATGAACTCCACGGAGGAAACTTCCTGAGTATACTTTTCCAGAGAAGTCTTGATCTCCATGATGCGACCCTCGCTCACGTCCTGATTGAACGAGATCGTCACATTGACCTTGTCCTTGATGTTCTCCAAAACCAGATGAGTTGAATAGGCGATGAAACTAGAGAGTCCGATAATGAAGAGCGAAAGCGAAAGAATGGCGACTGTCGCGAATGAAAGCCAGCCGTTCCGGCGGACATTGGACATGCCTTCATGAAAGGTACGCCACAGTTTGAGTGTTTTCATATGTTTAGATGTTTTTCGGGGAAACGGGTTTTGAGACGGTGGATGGAACCGGAACGAATTGGGCCGTGTACTTCCCATTCGCTTCATCGCTCGCAATCCTCCCCTGCTCAAGGACGATAACTCTCCGACCAAGAGTATCGACGATGTTCTTATTGTGAGTGGCAAGAAGAATCGTGGTTCCGAATGAGTTGATCTCCAAGAGAAGCTTCACGATTTCCTGAGTGGAGACCGGGTCAAGGTTCCCGGTCGGCTCATCAGCCACGATCACTTTCGGTCGATGGATGAGGGCACGGGCGAGTGAAACGCGCTGTTGCTCACCGCCGGAAAGCTGCCGGGGATATTGACCCGCCTTATCGCCGAGGCCGACGATTTCGAGGATTTCAGGCACTTCACGATGGATTTCTTCGGTTTCCCTCCCGTCGACTTCCAGGGCATAAGCGATATTTTCAAAAGCGGTTCGGTTTGGCAGAAGCTTGAAGTCCTGGAAAACCGTCCCGATGTTCCGACGAAAAAACGGAAGGTGTTTCCGGTTGATTCCACCGATCGGCCGGCCGTTGAAATACACCTCTCCATCCGAAGGAATCTCTTCCGCATAAATCAGCTTCAGAATGGTCGATTTTCCCGCTCCACTCACACCCACGAGCGACACGAACTCACCCGGAAGAAGGGAGAAAGTAATATCGTTCAATACATGATGTTCCTCCGAAAAATGCTTTGAGACGTGATCGAAACGGATGATCGGGACAACATTCGACATATTTGTTTTTGATGAATACTCTACTCTTCCATTCTCGCTTACTTTCGCAAGGCGCGCAAGTTGGACTCGATGAAAAGATCGATATGCCCGTTCAAAACACCGGATGTATCACTCGTCTCAACACTGCTTCGATGGTCCTTGACCAATGTATACGGATGCAAGACATACGAACGGATCTGATTCCCCCATTCGGCGCTCTTCACTTCACCCCGGAGCTTCTGCCGTTCGGCGATCTGCTTCTCTATCTCTTGTTGGGCGAGCTTTCCGCGAAGCATTTTCATCGCTTCTTCGCGATTCTGAAGCTGGGATCGTTCACTTTGGCACGCGGCTACCAATCCGGTCGGAACATGGGTTATCCGAACCGCGCTCTCGGTCTTATTGACGTTCTGACCCCCGGCCCCGGAAGAACGGTACGTATCGACACGAAGGTCATCGGGACGGATCGACACAGCAGCGTCATCTTCGATGACCGGAAGCACCTCTACTGAGGCGAAAGAGGTCTGACGTAAACTGTTCGCATTGAACGGAGAAAGTCGGACAAGTCGATGGATTCCAGCTTCGAGCGATAGGTATCCGTAGACGTATTCTCCGGTGATCTCCAACGTCACGCTCTTGATTCCTGCCTCTCCTCCTCGATTCTCATCGAGCATTTTGGTTTTCCATCCCCGTTCTTCAGCGAAGCGAAGATACATTCTGAGCAACATCTCCGCCCAGTCCTGAGCATCGACCCCTCCCGCTCCGCTCCGGATAGTCAGAAGGACGTCGTGAGTATCATATGCACCCGAAAGCAAAGCCAAAAACTCCCATTCGGCGAAGGTCTTTTCAAATGCGGCGATGGACTGTTCGACTTCAGTGGTTTCCGAATCGGAAAGACCGAGAGCGATCAGATCCACAGTATCAGCGATATCCTTTTCCAAGGCGAAAAATTTCTCGCGCTCTCCCTTGAGGCGTTCCAACTCCTTCATGATACCCCCTGCCCGCTTGGGATTATCCCAAAAACCTGCCTGCTCGCTTTCCAGGGTAAGCTCGACGATACGTTTGTCTTTCGCGGCAAAGTCAAAGATATTCCTGCAAACGCAGGAGTTTCTGGCGGAGAACGGTAAGTGTCTCGAGAGGTGATTCCATAGGATTTTCTGTATTATAGCGAAAAAAAGGACGGGTTTCAAGATGATGCCCGTCGTACTCCGTTCGACAGAGGCGCCCGAACTTGAAAAAAAGATCCGTTTCCGATATACTCCTTTTGTTTCAGATTCAGCCAAGATAGCTCAGTTGGTAGAGCAATGCACTCGTAACGCATAGGTCCCGGGTTCAAATCCCGGTCTTGGCTCATCGTTTATCGCAATAGAAAAAAAACAGCCTTGCAAGACAAGGCTGTTTTTATCAAAAAAATGGTGAAAATCATTTCTGATGAACCCCAACCAATGCGTCGTCCATCATCTGACGTAGCGTGTCGTACTCCGCTGCACCGGAGATGAAACGATTTCCGATGAAGATGGCCGGTGTGGCACTGAGGCCAAGTGACCGGGCTTCCGAAGCCTCATCCTCGACTTGTCTCGCGAAGCGGTCTTGATCAAGACAATCGGAAAAGGGCTTCCAGTCAAGTTTGGCCATCCAAGAAATATTCTTGAGCTCTTGCCTGGTGTTCGGGCGGTGCTCGAGTTCATGTTGCTTACTGAAGAGTGCATTGGCGTAATCGAGGTATTTCCCCTGCTCATGAGCGCAGAGAGATGCCTGAGCGAGCAATGGAGCCTTGGGATGAGTATCGAGCGGAAGCGCCTTGAAAACGAACGCGGCCCGATCTCCATATTCATTCAAGAGTTTCTTCACTTGGTTCTTCTGAAAACCGCCACAGAAATCGCACTGGAAATCAGAATAAATCACAACAGCAAGCGAAGCATCCCGGTTTCCGAAGATAATACTCCGGTCGGTAACAGAAGGAGTTTCAAGGTACTTCCCCGGTGGGAGACCAAGCTCCTCCATATCGAGAAGGTACTGCTTCCCTGAGACCCGAAAAAGCGAACCTGCCTGAGCGAAAAAGTCCGTCTTCGTAAGCGTGTCGGAAAAAAGAAACGCCGGCAACGAACGCAGGGCATGTTGTCCGATCAGATTTCGACCTTCGTCGGAATCTTCGAACACCACCGAGACACTCAGTGTCGGAAGAACACGACGTAGCCAGACGAGAGCCTCATCGGTATCGCAAGACCTGCAATCAGGGTCCGTCAAAAGGATCATGCTTACCTGCGGATCCCGATACGCGACCCAGGTCCTTCCACCTTGTTCCAGTACTTCATGTTCGCGGACCGCGGACTGGGAGAATCCCCGCCCGAGCACGAGCTGTCCGATATCGACGAACAAACTCCCAAGAAACAGGCCGCCGAGAATGATGGCGAGAGCGAGCGAATTCTTCGATTCCGCCCGAATACCGCGATCACTCTCCGAGAATCTTTCTGACATACGCTCAAGATATTCAATCGTTATTTCGAATCGGAACAGACCGGTCCCGTGCCCCGACTCGGAGCATAGGCAAATGATCCCCCTTCTTTCAACGTCTTCGTCTGTAACTCGATCAGACTGATTGCCCGCCCACCAGACGCCAGACGATAATCGTCATATCCGATGGTCAAGAAGAAACTCATCAGAAGCTTGGTAAGGATACCGAGAACGAACGCTCCCAGAAAAAGCAGACTGACCGATACGGGAACATCCCCCCTCCCTGATTTCCTCAAAAGAAAACCGACATACCGAGCCATGCCGCCCGATATCATCCGCACCTTTTTCCGAATGTTCCAAAACATAGATTTCATTATGACAAAAACACTCGATACTTCCCGAAAAAAAGGTATCGAAATATCCTAGCATGTTTCGCCAAAAACGCAATATTCCCCTAAAAATTCATCATTTCGTCAAGAGCCGCATCCAGCTCATTGAGCGGACGCATTCCGACCGCTTCCTTCTTGACCGTCTTGGATACGAAAGTCTTTCGAACTCTCCTTTCGGCATCTGAAGGATGCATGTGATGCAATATGGCTCCATTCACGGCTACATTCGGTCCGGACTTACAAAAACGAAAACAATCATTGGAAACTGTTATTTCAGCTTCATCTTCAGTGAACGATTCCTTGAGAACGTCGGCAACCTTCTGACTTCCTCTCTGGCAGCAATTGACATTCACACAGACACGGACCTGGGATTTCATATCCTGATACACATAATTGATGACCGATCTTCCCTGTCAGAGTAATGAAAATACCGGTCCATGGCAAATCCCAACCTCTCCGTTCTCATCTATCCGGCCAATCCGGCATGCTTGTGGGGGGAACCCTATACAAAATATCCAGTTGGGATATATTTAAAGTAGGTTTTATATATTGTCATTAATCTCGATCTTATGAACGTTCAGTTCACTTGGGATACTTCGATGTCGGTAGGCGATGATAAGCTTGACAATCAGCACAAACATCTTCTCGAGCAGGTCAACTCCCTACTTGAAGCTCTCGCCGGAGGAAAGAACAACCTCATCGTCATCGAGCAAGCGCTCGGGTTTCTCGATCGCTACGTCGAGGAACACTTCACCGATGAAGAACGCTACATGGAAGAACATCAGTATCCTCATCTCGAAGAGCATCGCGCGCTCCATGCCAAATTCATCGAACGCTATATGCAGATGAAGGAACGGATCTACACTTTCGCCTCAGTCGACGAAATGCTCATCGACCTCGAAGTACATCTCGGCCGCTGGTGGATCGATCATATCGGAGGCGCCGACAAAGACTACGCCGTGCACATCCGTTCACATTACTGAAATCGCAGGATTTTCCGACCTGATTTTCCGAGTTCCCCTGACCCGAAATACCCCATCCACTCAAGACAAGGAACGACTCCTTGTCTTGATTTTTCATATCCGGACTCATTGACATGCTGATGAGTCGGTGATACGGTATCCATTACTGAATTTCGATAAGAGGAGGAAGGGAACGAACCCCGCAGGCATTCTTCGAAAACAGAAGCTGGAGTTTTTTTACAAAGAAAAGAAAGGGAAGTCTCGCATGTCTAAAAACCATGATCCTATCATGCCGGAAAAGTTCTATGTGATCGCCGACCGAGTCGGCCGGATGCACGAGAATTGGTTGGCACTCTCCCAAAAAAAAGAGACCTGTCTTCAGACAAACAGAACCGACGGAAGTCCGCCATCCTGTTGTGAATTCCACCGAGCGCTTCATAGGATGTTCGAACGGTTGAATGAACAGGCAGCCGATCTCGAGAAGATGCTCGAAGAATGGCAGCAAATAAGAAGGGACTGCTTTTCAATTTCCGACTCAAGCACTCAGATCATCATCAGAAGGGCTGAAACCGGATACAGTTTCGGACGATTCAGTCCGGCCTGGTTCGAAATGATCGACGACCTCAGTAAAAAGTAACCAGCACGCCAATAAATAGGGCCGACGCCGCATATGCTCGCCCTATTTTTTTATATTCGGATAAATGTCCCATTTCCGATTTCCAGAAAGGCCTGGTCGAGCTCCGATCGAGTATTCATCACGATCGGTCCGCCCCAAGCAATCGGTTCCCCAAGAGGATTAGCCGCGAGCAAGAGAAAACGGACACCCTGGTCAGAGGCTCTCCCCACGATACTATCGCCCGTATCAAAAAGCACCGCCTGCCTCGGCACCATCAATCGTTCATCATCACCGAATCTCCCCGATCCATCAAGCATATAGGCGAATACCGTTGCCCCGGGTCCGACCGGGAACGACCATTCGTATCCCGCGAACACCTCGACATCAAGATACGTCGTCCGGACGAAATCTCCAGCGAATCTGCCGTCGACCTCGCCGTATTTTCCGGCGATAATCCGGACTCGCGACCCTTCGGTTTCTACGACCGGTATATCCTCTTGCTGGATACCGTGATACTTAGGCCGCGTCATCTTGTTCCGTGCCGGCAGATTCAACCAAAGCTGAGTACCGCGCAGACGTTTCGTCGGTTGTGGCATTTCCTGATGGATGATTCCTGAACCGGCCGTCATCCACTGGCAATCGCCATCTCGGATACTCCCATGATTTCCCAGGCTGTCCTTATGCTCGATATCACCCTCAATAAGGTAGGTGATGGTTTCTATGCCCCGATGCGGATGCCAAGGAAAACCGCGGACATACTCATCAGGATTATCCGAATCGAAAGCATCCAGCATAAGGAAGGGATCGAAATCGCCCGTCTCATGGTGCCCGAACACCCGGGTAAGCCTGACACCGGCCCCATCAGTCGCTTCTTCACCGATGATGATTTTCCTTATCGGGCAACGCATAGATATCATGATTATTGTTCCTTGAATTACCAAGCCTTCCACTCCAGACGTTCCATACCGGGTAGACAAAAAAGAAAAAGAACGCTATAAAAAATCCAGTCGTATGAACACCGAGAAACATTCCTCCCTCCCAAAGAAACACCAACGACAAGGAAATTTCGATGAAAACCGCTTTAACAATGCGCACGCCTGACGGTAAAAATATCGATATCGCGCCCGGATTCCGCGAACAAGTCTGGCAGCTCCTCCTCGATTACTTCGACTATCTCCAAATACTCGATAACAGAACGAACCAGGAGGATCCCACCGCTACCGATCATGACCGGAACCGTATCCATCAGACCTATCGTGAATCCGAAGAAAAGTTCTACAACGCCGTGAGTGCCATCGAGAAGGAATTCCTGCGTCTCGAACTGATACACTACACGATTCTCGAGACTGTCGGCCTCACGCTCATCCAGCTGAACCTCGATGGCCGGGAAATGCATGTCCGAACGCTCTCGATACACTGGTGGCGTTTCATCTTCGAACGGCTCGATCTGCCATTCCCGGTCATATTTGAAATTCCTCCTCATGGCCCAGGAGTCATGCTGCCGATCGACCTAGAAAAAAGTACCGTCTAGCCACTCTTCCGCCGAATCTTACGAAAACGAAGATCGGCGGTTTTTTATCTCACAGACCCGAGATATCTGCCTTGTCCTTACCCGTCCCCGTCGCATCCACCGTTGCAATCACTCCTGATTCCAAAGAACCTATCTTTGGGAAGTTTCTCAGCGTCATAATGGCAAGGAAGACCGTGAAGAGAAAGGGAATCCTCACATGAGGGAAATCACTCAATACTGTCACGAAAAAATCATACACCAGCGGGACCGGAAGCAGATACATACCTGCCGTATAGGCATTCTTGTAGCCCAGCGCATACCCCCGCTGCCTGGCGACGAACCAGACGACGCCCGCACCGAAAAGAAGGTATCCCAGATAACCGATCCAGTAGGCCATAAAAATGAAAATCGGCAACAAGAAGGTTCCGATAAGAAACACCTTCTGAAGTACCGAGGAAACGGAAGCGACAAACCGGGTATACCCTTCCTTCGTCAGTAGGAAAGACTCCTTATTACCCTGATTTTTCAAATCATAAATGCTCACTTTTCCCTCATTCTGATCCCAGGCACCGAGCGCGTTCCTTCCGAGGATGAAGGATGTGTTCTTCGTAGCGAAGTCCTCAAGGGCGATGCTCTTCGTCGTATCGATCACCAGAAGATTCTCCGGCATATCAGCCTGCCCCTGAGTACGCCAGGATTCCGGAAAAACTATGGAAAGAGGTTCTTCGGCATTGGTCGAGATGATCCCATCCACCGCTCGTACCTCAAGTCCGTCCGGATAAAGCCCGATGATGATTTCCGTCTGGTCCTGCCACTCTTGTGACGCGACAGTCGATACGAAACGGACTGCCCCAGGAAGGGAGACAACCACCGAAACCGCCGTGAAAATCAAGATGAGAAACGAATAGAAACGAAGTGTCCGACCCCGGGTGAAATCCAGGCTCGTGAAAAAGCTCGGACGTTCGATGAGGTGCTGTATCGATTGGAGGATATTCATAGGATTTACGGTCAAATAAGAATACATGTTTATTCTAACAGATTAACCCTCTTTTGTCCTGAGGAACACCAACTAAGTTCCAACCCTGTCTCCCGGAAAAAAGCCCACTAAAAAAGGTATCCCTATCGGATACCTTTTTCATTTTTCTCTCAGAGAGCCTATAATTTCTCAGAAAATCTAGAAAAAAGTCACATAGAAAGTCAGGCTTCCGATAGCGACCATATAGAGAATTGGCAGGAGAAACTTCAGCGACTGGCGGATCCCGAGGTGGTACAGGATGACCCCGTACTTTGCAGTGATGCTTCCCAGAAGCGCGAGAAGGATTCCGGCTCCCATGAAAGTCTCCCCGATCTCATTGTACTTGAACGCTTCTCCGATCGATGCCAGCGCGGCAGCCGAACTGATGAGGGAAGAGAGGAAGGTGGCAATGATCAACCAGGCGTGTCCGAGATAAAAACGGACGAAGACCATGAGAATCATCACTATCGAGAACACCGTGGAAAATTTCGTGATGAACTTGAATGGCAATGGTCGGTCTGTAAAACGGACCTCGTCCGTCTGGGTTGACTTCGAGAAATGAACCAGAGTCAACGTGACCATCACCAGAAAGATGGAAACTGTCGGCAAAAGCATTTTCTGGAAGAACGCCTGCGGAACGATGGCGAACAGGATGATGATGTCCTTGAAGAGCGAGCCAGTACTTGCCGAGAGATAGGCTAGATAGAGATTTTCCCGCCCATCCTTCTGCCCGTTCGAACCACGCAGGAACAGGATGATGGTCGCAAGCGATGAAACCAAGCCACCGAAGAAAGTCGCTAGAAGGAGCGCGTTTCGTCCACGGATATACTTCGTGATGAAGTGGGATATGAAACTCATGAAGCTCACCATAAGGAGCACTTTCCAGAAAGTGGCCACATTGACCGCCTGAAAAGTGAGCGCGTGCTGAGCGAAGGAATACAATGGTACCTTGATCGCCGCATCGGCCGGAATGAGCGGCGTGATGACCAAGGCGATAGCGATCAACAGACTGAAATCGAGGAGCTCGTGCTTTTCAATGGTCGAAGCAAACTGATGCCACTGATCTTTGAGCTCGAGCAAAATCAGCATGATGAAAACGACGGTCGCCATGAGCCAGAATTCCACATGAAAAACACTCAAGCTCGCAATCAGGAAGACGATTGGAAAGGAAAGGATCGTGGTGATCCCGGCACGGGAGACCGGACCATCCCGATGGAGCGCCCCGAGCGATTCGAAAACGAAGACGACGACTCCGAGCAGCATCACCCCCGAAAAGGCGATCGGCCAGATATACTGATTGTATTCCTGGAGATAACTCGCGATGAAAGCGAGCAGTGCGATGAGGGTGAAATCACGAATACCGAGATGTTTCTGCCCGGCCACCCGATTCGACTGCCGCTCGATACCGATGAGCAATCCGCTCGACAAAGCCATCAAAAGCTGCCACCCGATTCCGAAAAGATGATGATCCATACGATTCTGACAAACAATTAAAAAATGAAACTTTCCCTTTGAAACAAGGGTTTTCCAGGAAATAAAAAAGTCATTATAACCCGAACTCGACTCCACTGCTCAGAAAAAACACAGTATCTCTTTTACCACTCTCTTCGAAAAAAGTCAAATTTTGAAACACTCTCTGGATGGATTTCTCCGAGGATTCATCGGTCAAAAAAATTCCTGATCTGACCACTCGGGATGATTGACTTTCCCGCTTTCCTATCCTAGGCTACCCGATGTAGCACCTTTCCAACCTGTCCGATCGGAGGAGGTTCCCATGTTTTCAGATATTTACTCCTTCGTCGATGATACGCTTATCGACGAGTATTTCCAACCCGCCTGCGACCGAATCCGAAAAAATTTCGACTGGTCGAAAAGCATGCCGACGGCCATCGCGCTCATCGTCGCGATTATCGGTCTCGCACCGCTCACGACGGTTTCCTTCATCGCCGGACATTCCGCATCCTGGATATTCTTCGTACCCGCGGGAATCATGCTGCTCTGGATTCTCATGAACACCTTCCAGGCAGCCTACTTGATTCCCGCCGGATTCCGTTCCGAAACCGGAAGCTCGACTAGACTGACCGGGGAGAAGGATCGGAGATGGACGATGCTCCTTTCGATCGTCATACTCCCAGTCGTTCTTGCTGCTCTTACGTATCCGGATGAAGGTGTCGGAACGATAGCCTTCGCCTACCTGATCGGTGGCATCGCAAATATCTGTGCCGGCTATTTCAAAGCCTG
>CAYMZY010000028.1:0-11574 GCA_964395165.1 uncultured Bdellovibrionales bacterium
GATCCGGATATTTTGATGATGTATCGGATGCGATTCGAACAGGAAGGGTATGATGTTTCGGTAGCGACGGACGGTGAAACAGGACTGACTCTTATCCGGTCCGTTCGTCCGGATATCGTCATCCTCGATATCCATATGCCGAAGATGGATGGCGTGAGCGTCTTAAACGAGCTGAATCACGATTCCGAGTTGGCGGGCATCCCGGTGATTGTTTTGAGCAACAATAATTCCGATCAGATGTTCCAGAAGATAAGCGATCTTGGAACGGTCCGTTACTATATCGTCAAAACCTTGACGACGCCGCGGAAAGTGGTTGACATCGTCGCGGAAGTACTCGCAGAGGAACCGCAAACAGATGAATAATGACAGGGACTATGGCAGACGTATTCGGAAAACGGGTGGTGTGCATCGTGGACGACGATGCGAATATCCAGGAAATATATCGCGTAAAATTCGAAAGCGAAGGGTTTGAGACGATTGCCGCTTTGAATGGAGATGAAGGACTCGCACTGATTAAGAGTCAGCATCCGGATATCGTCCTTTTGGATCTTCAGATGCCGGTGAAAGATGGTATCGAGGTTCTGGAATCTCTCAAGCGCGATCCGGAGCTTTCTCGGATTCCGGTCGTTGTCCTGAGCAATCAGGATAACCAGGAATCGTTCAGGCGGATCGGTGAGCTGGATGCGACCCGTTTCTATCTCGTGAAATCGCTGACGACACCACAGAAGGCGGTCGACGTTGTCCGGGAAGTACTTCATTGAATTAATATCAGTAAGGATTGTCTTTCAGGGGCTTTGATAAGCCTCTTTTTTCTTGTACAAAATCGGGAAATGCGTTAGAGTGTCCCTGTATGGTCGGAGGGAAAGACGTTCACGGAGAATTTCTTTGAAATGGGAAGAGTATGAACGGATTTTTTTCTAATGCCCCATGTTCCCGGACATGCAGCAAGGAAAAAGATTTGCTCATACTCTTCTGATGACGTGTGGAATCAGATGAATATGTATGTAAAGTGTACGCTTATGCAACGGGATTATCGGCCATCGATCATCGAGAAGAAGTGGCAGAGGATATGGGAAGAAACGGGCACGTATCGACAGTATTCCCGGAAGAAGAAATATTATGTCCTGGACATGTTTCCGTATCCTTCGGGGGCCGGGTTGCATGTCGGGCATCCGCGCGGGTATATCGCGACGGACGTCGTCGCGCGTTTCAGACAGCTCGAAGGGTACGGGGTGCTTCATCCGATGGGGTGGGATGCTTTTGGTCTGCCGGCGGAGCAGTATGCTTTAAAGAATAAGCTGCATCCGAGCGTTTCGGTGAAGAAGAATATCGCGACGTTCAAGGGTCAGCTGGCGAAGATCGGTTTCACTTACGATTGGGAGCGGGAAATCAATACGACGGACCCGGAATACTATCGGTGGACACAGTGGATATTCTTACAGCTCTGGAAAAAAGGTTTGGCATATGAATCTTTCGACCCGATCAATTGGTGTCCATCGTGCAAGACGGGATTGGCGAATGAAGATCTCGAGCAGGGGAAGTGTGAGCGCTGCGGATCGACGGTGGAAAAGAAGCCGATGCGGCAATGGGTACTCGCGATGACCAGGTATGCGGACCGTCTTCTCAAGGACCTGGAGAGTCCGGAACTCCGGTGGAGCGAGTCAATCAAAGATCAGCAGCGCAACTGGATCGGCCGGAGCGAAGGTGTCGAAATTATTTTTCCGATAGCCGGAACCGAAAGTGAGCTCCGGGTCTTCACGACACGGGTGGATACCGTTTTCGGTTGTACCTATGTGGTCGTCGCTCCGGAGCATCCGTTGATCGATGAACTGTCTCCGGGTATCTCGAATCTCCAGGATGTCCAGAAGTATCTGAAGCAGGCAGCGAGTAAGTCTGACCTCGAACGCACGGAGCTCGCCAAGGAAAAGACGGGGATCAAGCTTGAGGGAATCGAGGCGGTGAATCCGTTCAACGGGGAGAAAGTCCCAGTATATGTCGCCGACTATGTGCTCGGGAGCTACGGTACCGGAGCAGTGATGGCGGTCCCAGCACACGACGAGCGTGATTATGAATTCGCCGTAAGGTATCAATTGCCGATATGTAGTGTCGTGGCTGCCTATGTCCGGATGACCGGGGCCTGTGCACCGCTTGAGGGGAAGGAAACGACGAGTAAGGACTGCGTGACCGCTTTTATCAAGCATCCTACAGAAAGGAAATATCTAGTGCTTAGGTGGCCGGATGGTCACTCGGTCGGATTTGTCGGAGGCGGGATTGAAACTGGGGAAACTCTTGAGGCGGCGGTATCCCGTGAAGTCGTGGAAGAGACAGGTTTTCGAAATTTTTCCATCACTGAGACCTTACTTCCTCATCTTTATGGACATGGGTATAAGCCAAGGAAGGATGTGAACTGTCATGATCATGATACTTTTTTTCTAATTCAGTTGAATGATTTAGAGCGAAAGTCTTCCGAAGAAGACGCCGGGGAACATGCGGCAGTGTGGATGGAGGAGAATATGGTTTCCGAAAAAATCACTCTGGATCATCACCGTTTCGTGTGGAAACGATATCTCGAAGCACAACGGATATTCTGTGAGGACGGTATTCTGGTGAATTCGGGAGAGTTCACCGGATTAGCTTCGGCGGAGGCGCGCAAGCGGATGACTGCTTGGCTTGTGAAGGAGAAATTAGGAAAGAAAAAGGTGAATTACAAGATGCGTGATTGGACATTTAGTCGGCAGCGGTATTGGGGTGAACCGATTCCTTTGGTACATTGCGATGTTTGCGGAGTCGTGCCGGTACCCGAGAAAGATTTGCCGGTGCTTCTGCCGAAGGTGAAGTCGTATGAGCCGACAGGAACCGGAGAGTCACCGCTTGCGGGCATCGCCAAATGGGTGAATACCACGTGTCCGAAGTGTGGAGGAAAAGCAAAACGTGAAACCAATACCATGCCCCAATGGGCGGGTTCTTGTTGGTACTATCTGCGTTTCATCGATCCGAAGAATTCGAAGGCACTAGTGGATAGGAAGAAAGAGTCGAAAATGATGCCGGTTGATCTCTATGTAGGCGGAACCGAGCACGCGACTCGGCATCTGCTCTATGCGCGTTTTTGGCACAAATTCCTCTTCGATATCGGAGTCGTGTCGGGTGAGGAGCCGTTCGGGAGACTCGTCAACCAGGGACTCATCACCGCGTCAGACGGTCGCAAAATGTCCAAGCGTTGGGGGAATGTGGTCAACCCTGATGAAGTGGTGGCCGATTTCGGAGCGGATGCTTTCCGTCTGTACGAGATGTTCATGGGACCGTTCGGGCAGACTATCGCTTGGAACACGGATGGCGTGGTCGGGACGCGACGTTTCCTTGAGAAGGTCTGGAAGTTGCAGGGAAAGGTTTCCGAGAAAACATCCCGCGTTTCCGATCGGGATATGGAAAGTCTCGCGCATCAGACGATCAGGAAGGTGACAACCGATATCGAGGACTTCAAATTCAACACGGTCGTGAGCAGCTTGATGGTTCTGGTGAATGCTCTCGAAAAACAGGTATCGGTGTCGCTTCCGCAGTATCGGGCGTTGCTACTCCTGCTTGCGCCTTTTGCCCCGCATATCGCCGAGGAGCTCTGGTCGCGTCTCGGGGATACGAAATCCATTTTTCTTGCGAAGTGGCCGGAATGGGATGAGAGCAAGATTGTGACTGAAAGCGTAAGTATTGCCGTACAGGTGAACGGGAAAGTCCGGACCGTTCTTACAGTCGCTTCAGGTACGGACGAGAAGGCGATAACGAAGCTTGCTCTGGATGATGCGAACGTGCGGACGCATCTCGCCGGCCGGACTCCGCGAAAAATTATCTTCATTCCGGGAAAGATCTTGAGTATCGTTGTTTGATCGCGTATGCAGGCGATTATTCTTGCAGCTGGGAAAGGGACGCGGATGGGAGGCTTGACTGCGGATACTCCCAAACCGATGTTGCTGCTTTCGGGGAGGCCTCTTCTCGAATGGCGATTGGCGATGCTACCGACAGCCATCAGTGAAGTCGTCCTGGTCATCGGACACCTTGGGGGGCGGATCAAGCATCACTTCGGTAATGAGTGGCAGGGGCTTCCAATCCGCTACGTGCAGCACGAACAGTTGGACGGAACGGGCGGGGCAATGCGTTCGGTGCATGAAGCGGGCGTATTCAATGGTCCGGCGCTCGTGACGAATGGGGACGATCTTTATCGTCAGGAAGATCTGGAACGTCTACTGGCCTATGATTCCGCTGTGTTGGCCTGCGAACTTGAGGATTCGAGCTGTTTCGGTTTGTTGGACACGGATACGGAAGGAAGATTGCGGGGTATCATCGAGCGACCACACGCCCCGGGATATGGATTGGTGAATGCCGGCGCATATATGCTTGATCAGGCATATTTTTTGTGCGATCCGGTTCGCATCAGTGAAACGGAATACGGTCTGCCGCAGACGCTTGCTCTTTCGGCTCGGAATCGGCCGATTCCGGTGTTGAAGACCCGGGTGTGGCAGCCTGTCGGTCAGCCGGAGGATATCGCTCTCGGGGAAGTTTTTTTGGAACAACATCGGCCCAAGGGATAAATTCATAAGTATTCTTCCTATGTGCGGCATCGTGGGATATTTCGGGAAGCGATCGGCGCAGGAATTCCTGCTTGAAGGACTTCGGCGTCTGGAGTATCGGGGGTATGATAGTGCCGGAGTGGCACTGATCGAGAAGGGAAAGCTGAAGGTGATACGCTCGGTCGGCAAGGTGTCGGCTCTCGAAGAGCGTCTGGCGGAAAAACCGGATGCGAGTGTGATCGGTATCGCACATACACGCTGGGCAACACACGGGAAGCCATCTGAGAAGAACGCCCATCCACATATGGACTGCACCAAGCAAGTTTCGGTGGTGCACAATGGCATCATCGAGAATTACCGCGAACTGAAGGAAGAACTGGAAAAGCAGGGGCATGTTTTCCGTTCCGAGACAGATACGGAAGTCATCGCGCATGTCCTTGAGGAGGAAATGAAGAATGATTCGTTCGAGGGGGCATTCATCAAGATGCTGAAACGTCTTCGGGGTGCTTACGCTATTGTCGCGGTTTCTGTGGAGCATCCGAAGGTGATGCTCGCGGCCCGGCTTTCGAGTCCGCTCGTACTCGGTATCGGGAATGGTGAATTATTCCTCGCATCTGACGTGTCGGCTCTGGTCGGCGACGTGAAGCGGGTCGTCTATTTGGATGATGGCGAGATGGTGGCGCTTGGGGAGGACGGATACGTCGTCAAGACACTCTCAAATCGGAGACAGAAAAAGGAAGAAGTGCCTCTCGAATGGGATCGGTCTCGGGCAGAGAGAGGCGGGTTTCCGCATTTCATGTTGAAGGAGATCTTTGAGCAGCCGAAGAGTTTCGCTGATGCGCTGCGTGGGCGACTGATTCTTGAAGAAGGACAGGCTCGACTCGGAGGACTGCAGGCGGTAGAGAAACGTCTTCGATCCATCAATCGCATCATCATCGTCTCATGCGGTACGTCGTACCATTCCGGACTTGTCGGCGAATACATGCTTGAAGAGTATGCCGGTATTCCGACGGAAGTCGAGATGGCTTCTGAGTTTCGGTATCGGAAGCCTTTGCTCGGAAAGAAGACGCTTGTCGTCGCGATCTCACAGTCCGGGGAGACCGCCGATACCCTGGCGGCTATCCGGGAAGCGAAGGAAAAAGGCGCTTTGACGATCGGCATCGTGAATGTCGTCGGTTCTTCGATCGCTCGGGAAACCGATGCTGGTGTATATTGTCATGCGGGACCTGAAATCTCCGTCGCGTCGACGAAAGCATTCACTTCGCAGCTTGCCGTACTCGCGCTTCTGTCACTGTATCTGGGTCGGCAGCGCGAATTATCCCTCGTTCTGGGACAGCGTATCATCAAGGAGCTCCTCCTCGTGCCTCGAAAGATGGAACGCATATTGGAACAGACGCCGGTAATCAAGAAACTAGCCAAGAAGTATGCGAAGCAGTCGCATTATCTCTACTTGGGTCGGAAGTACAATTACCCGAACGCACTCGAGGGCGCCTTGAAGATCAAGGAAATCGCGTATGTACCGGCGCAGGGTTACCCGACAGGAGAAATGAAGCACGGACCGATTGCTCTCATCGACCCGTCTGTGATGGCGATCATGATAGCGCTGCAGGACAGTGTGTACGAGAAGAATATGAGCGGTATGCAGGAGGTGCTCGCTCGCGGAAGTCGAGTGCTCGCAATCGGAACCGAAGGTGATGCTGGATTGGCCGAGCAGGCGACGGACACGCTACTGCTTCCGAAGACGCTTGAGATGCTCTCGCCGGTGCTTGCCGTGATCCCCTTGCAGTTGTTTGCTTATTTTGTCGCCGTGGAGCGCGGTTACGATATCGATCAGCCGAGGAATCTCGCCAAGTCGGTGACGGTAGAATAGTATCCTCAGTATCTCTCTCAAATCTCACTGCCAGAGAGAAGCAGAGAAGCTTGTCAAAAGGGGAGGAGCGAGGATTGGAGGGAAGCGAGGTTTTGAGGTAGAATGCCCTATGTTATGAAATAACCGTTTCCGATATGCTCCGAACGACCATTCCAGAGTATCTGCCGCTCGAGCGACCGCTCATCATCTTTGATCTTGAAACGACCGGACTGACAGCTGGCGAAGACCACATCATCGAGATCGCGTACGAAAAAATCCTGCCGAACGGGGAAATCGTCGAGTATTGTCAGCGTCTCAATCCGGGGAGGCCGATTCCAGCCGTCGCCACGAGCATCAACGGAATCCGTGATGAAGACGTGAAGGACATGCCGAGTTTCGCCTCGCTGTGTTTCGAACTCTGGAACGCGTTCGATGGAGCGGATGTGGGAGGGTTCAATATCACCGGGTTTGACCTCCCGTTCCTTAAGGGTGAATTTGCCGCGGTCGGGAAGAATTTCGATTATTCCGGAAAGAAAGTGTTGGATGCGAAGATCCTGTACCACAAAATGGAGGCGCGGGATATGATGACGCCGCGCACCTTGTCGGCCGCATGTAGGCTGTATTGTGGGCGGGAGCACGTGAGTGCCCACACCGGTGCCGGGGATGTGCGTACGACTGTCGAAATACTGGAAAAGCAGCTGGAAAAATATCCGGAGTTCCGGGACTGGAACTATATCGCGGAGCTGCATGGTAACAAGAGGCTCCTTGAATCGGTAAAGACCGAGCATGCCCCATTGGTCACCCTACCTGCACAATCGACCGGGACACTTTTTTAGCATCTGCCCTATGGAAAAACAGCTTATTCTCTTCGGAGCGCAGTACCTGTATCTGGTTATCGCGCTTTCAGTGGGAATTTTCGTATATTCTCGACCGAAAGAGCTTCGCTTGAAATTGTTTCTCTCTTTGGTGATTGCATTTCCGCTCACATATTTGATCGCGAAAATCGGGAGCGTCTTTTTCGAGAGTCCTCGTCCTTTCGTGCTTTCGGGAGTACCGCCGCTTCTTCCTCATGCGGCCGATAATGGTTTTCCATCGGATCACACGCTTCTTTCCGCGGCTTGTGCGGCCTTGATTTTGTGGAGCGGAAAGCGATTGGGAATCATACTGATGGGAATGGCCTTTTTTGTCGGGTATGCGCGCGTGCTTGCAGGCGTGCATCACCTGGTGGATATCATCGGGAGTATGGTGATCGCGACCGGTGTCGCCTGGATAGTGTGGCGGTATGTGGTGCCGAGAGTGTCGGAGACATATTTCTCGGAAAAAACGGATAAATGATAGCTTTGTGAGGCGTATGCAGTTGTTGTACGGAAAACCGGTGGCTGATCGGATTCATACTGAAATCCGGGAACGGGTCAATCGATTGTCGATCCAACCGAAGTTGGCCGTGATTCTCGTGGGTGATGATCCCGCTTCGCATCTGTACGTAGGCCTAAAGGAGAAGGAGGCTGGGGCGGACGGGATAGCTTTCGAAAAACATCTATTCGTTTCGAACGTTGGAGAAGATGAGGTCGTGTCGATGGTCGCCCGATTGAATGATGACACGAGCGTGCACGGAATTCTGATACAACTACCACTTCCGAAGGGATTCAATGTGGACCGCATCGTCGGATCAATCGACCCGGAGAAGGACGCAGATGGTTTCCATTCCAGGAATATCTCGGCGTTTTTGGCCGGAGATGTTTCTCGGATTCCAGTCTTTCCGGAAGCGCTCATCGAGCTTCTGCTTTCGAGTGAACAGCCATTAAAGGGACAGTCGGCGTTCTTGGTCGTGAATTCCGAGCATTTCGGTCGGGTGATGCTGAAGGCGTGTGAGAGTCAGGGTCTTGTCGGACGTATCATCCCTTCCGAACGTCTGCTTGCGGAAGCGGAGATGACACTTGAGGCTCGGGTGATCGTGAGCGCTTGCGGTGTTCCTAATTTGATTAGGAGAGTGAATATTCTTCCGAATGCCATCATCATCGATGGCGGAATCGTGAAGGATGAAACAGGAAGGACGGTCGGCGATGTCGACGGTGAAGGCATCGCGGGTGAGACAGGATTTCTCTCTCCGGTCCCGGGAGGCGTCGGACCGATTACCATCGCTTGTCTGCTCCGGAGAGTGGTTACCCTGGCGGAAGAAAAACAAAAATCACGAGAAAACATGGTTTCCTCGTGACGGGTCTTCGTGCGGGAATCTCAGCAGGTCAGCTGAACTGGCCGTTGGCAGAACCAGCATTGTTCTTCTTCTCCATCGGGCCGACCGCCGACACTTCCGGTTCGGCTTTCGTGATGGCGAACGAAATTGCAGTTGGGGTTCGAGCAGAGATGGGCATAATTGTCGTAGAAATCAGTCGCTCCCAAATCGGCATAGACGCAAATAATTCGACCTTGATTACATTCTTGGCAGGTTTGGTTGAGAAGTGATACATCGAAATTGGGCGAAAATGCCCCGAAGAGTTTCGTGATCTTGCTTTCGATGACAGGATCCATATTCATTTTGAGTCCTCATTTTTTAAAGGGACGAATCTGGTCAGGAGGTCGGCTTGACCAGGGGAGCCGTTTTTTGTTTGTGTGCCGCGGGAGAGACTCGAACTCTCATGATATCGCTATCGCGGGATTTTGAGTCCCGTATGTCTACCATTCCATCACCGCGGCATTTCCTTCGTTTGAGAGAATTGGTGAGAGGAGGCTTTTTCTGATGCCCCATGTTTCCAAACATGCAGCAAAGAAAATGACTACTCTCACCTTCTCACTGATGAAGGGATATTTGAACAGATTCTGACATGCAAGCCTTTCTTAGCATAGAAAATTGAAGTGTGGCTGTCAATCGGATATACTGTATAAGTGCGGGAAAAGTCTCGTGAAAGTGATAATGCAATATGTCTCAAATTTTAGGATTTGTCAACCAGAAGGGTGGTGTCGGGAAAACAACATCGACAATCAATGTGGCACGCTACTTGGCTGAATTCGGCAAGCGTGTGTTGTTGGTCGATCTGGATCCACAAGGGAATGCTTCTTCGGGTCTTGGTATCGAGAAAGAGGGAATCGAAAAGAATCTCTACCATGCGATGATCATGGGTGCGCCGCCCCAGGAAATCATCTATGCGACCGACACGGAAGGGCTTCATATTATTCCTGCTGCGCAGGATTTGGCTGGTGCGGAAATCGAGATGATCCACTTGGATGGGCGCGAATTCCGATTACACAATGTCCTGCGGGTCTTGCGGCCGCACTACGACTATATTCTTATTGACAGTCCGCCCTCCCTTGGCCTCCTGACTATCAATGGTCTGGTTGCGAGTGATGGAGTCGTCGTTCCGGTGCAGACCGAGTACTATGCGCTCGAAGGGTTGTCGCAGTTGCTCGGGACTATCGATCTGGTCCGGGAGCGTTTGCAGCCGGAGTTGAAAATTTTCGGAGCCCTTCTGACCTTGTATGACCGGAGGAACCGTCTGGCTCGACAGGTGGTCAACGAGGTCCGAGCGCATTTTCCGGGGCCGGTATTTGAGAACGTCATCCCCCGTTCCGTCCGCCTCGCCGAGGCTCCGTCATTCGGGAAGTCGATTCTCGATTTTGATGCTTTTTCCAAGGGAGCTCGTGCCTATAAGGGAGTGGCCCGTGAAATCATTGCTCGGGAACCGCCCGTGGAAATGGAAGAAGAATGAACGCCGAGCGGAGATTTTGGTGTTCCGAAGAAGAAAAGTTGATGATTCGGTCGTTCCGATTTAAGATAAGAGCAATTCTTGGGGGAGTAAAAGAAAAAATATGGCACAGCAATATGGGTTAGGGCGCGGGCTTTCTTCACTCATTCCACCGAAGAAATCGGATCCAGCAGGGAGTCCTCAAAATACGACTCAGAATCAGAATGCGAATCCTGCCGCTTTGTCTCAGCCGGTTCTGCGGCAGCCGGTTTCGACATCACCTTTTGTGATCAATCCGGTGCAGCGGGCAGGGGGTACGTCGGATACGGATTCGTCATCGGAGGTTGTCCGGCCAGAAGCGGTTTCGATGGTCGCGCCGAACGCACTCCCTGAAACGGTGGCAGTGATTCCGTCTCGTCCGAAGGTGACCCAGTCATCAGGAGCGGTTCAGCCGCCAGCGGCAGTTCCATCGAAACCGGTTTTTTCTCCAAGTGCGAGTCTTGTTCAGGAGGGCGTGACGAATGCGCCCCTTCATAAGATCGTCCCGAATCCTGAGCAGCCTCGAGTCCAGTTCGATAAGGAAAAGCTTTCTGAGTTGGCGCAGTCGATACGGGAGCATGGAATACTTCAGCCGTTGGTGGTGACACGAAAGGGCGACGGATACGAACTTATCGCCGGCGAACGTCGGTTGCAGGCGGCGAAGCTTGCCGGCTTGATCGAGGTGCCCGTCATTATCCGGAGCGCGGATGAGCGGACAAAACTTGAGCTTGCTATCATCGAGAATACTCAGCGACACAATCTGAATCCGATCGAGGAGGCGAAAGCCTATTTGCGTCTCATGGAAGAATATGGATTGCATCAAGAAGAAGTCGCAAAGAAAATGGGTAAGAGTCGGAGTCTTGTAGCCAATACCGTTCGTCTCCTGCACCTTCCGATCGAGATTCAGAGATCTCTTATAGAAGGAAAGATTTCCGAAGGACACGCCAAAGCGCTTCTTGGTATCGAGAATCCTGAGAAGCA
Organism: uncultured Bdellovibrionales bacterium; assembly: GCA_964395165.1. Taxonomy (GTDB): domain Bacteria; phylum Patescibacteriota; class Minisyncoccia; order Moranbacterales; family UBA1568; genus JAGOSP01. Next base: position 11,109 of record CAYMZY010000028.1, read on the forward strand.
GCGAGCACTTTTTGAAATGATTTTGAAATCTGGATTGACTGTCCGCGAGACGGAAGTGGAAGCCCGGTCGGTATCGGTACGTCCGCATGTACGAAGTGAGGCATCGGTTCCGCCGGAATTCTCAGAACGATTAGAAAGGCTACGTGAGAAACTTGGAACGAGAGTCAAACTTTCTCCAGCTGGACAGGGCGGTAAGATTGTCATCGAATATTATTCTTCAGAGGAACTCCAAGGACTTTTCCAGCGCTTCGGATTGTAAAGTCTTGTAGGGTGTAGTGAAGTCGCTATGTTTGAGAATATGTGGTTTTTGGGGCTCTTCGGAGCCTCTTTTATAATTGACAAAATCCTAAAAAAGGAGTATAACTGTATTTCGTGGGTAAAAACTTGCGAACGCCTCATTTCCCGGCGCCCAAGGGAAAAGTTCATTGAAAGGAGACGATGATGGCTCAGCCAATCACGTCAGGAC
>CAYMZY010000029.1:0-10652 GCA_964395165.1 uncultured Bdellovibrionales bacterium
CCAAGAGTATGAGCCTTATCACATACATCATTTTTGGAGGTCTCGTCGGTTGGGTGGCGTCGATCCTGATGCATACGGATGCACAGCAAGGGATACTCCTCAACGTGCTTGTGGGAATCGTGGGAGCGGTCCTTGGGACATGGCTTTTCGGTTTTTTCGGGGTAGCAGGAGGGGTGAGCGGTTTCAATCTGGGGAGTTTTGTGGTGGCGCTCATTGGGGCGGTCGTCCTAATTGCAATCATGAAGGCGGTCAGAGGATAGCGTTTTTTTGCTTCGCGCATGTTTTATGGGGACATGCGTCCTCGTATCCGGGTACGCTCAGTGTGACCCGGATTTTTTTTGTTTTATGGCTGAAAAAGTATGTTTTTTGACAGAAGCGAAAACAATGTGTTAATTTTCTTTGTCAGCGCATTTCGCATGACCAGATATCGTAGTGAGCGAATCTGTCGTTTTTTTACAATAAGGAGATTTAAAATGCCAAATTTAGTATTTACCCCTGCTGTTGCCCAGTCTTTAGAAATCGCGCATGCATTGCTTGCCAACAGGCTTCATGCGTGGTTCGATACGAGACTCGACCTTTATGGGCATTGTTTCGAGAGCATCTGGGGAAGGAGTTATGACCAGGAAACAGGTACCTTTTTCAAGAAGCGTATCAGCTCTTTTTCGATGACGCTTCAGGGCGTTCGGATTACCGAAGTTGTTCCGGTCTCGATTCCTATCCAGGAAATTGATGAGGGTGCCAGCAGATTCGACCCTCAAATGGAAATGGGCTTCTTGTTTCATTTGGGAACGGAGGAGGAGCCATCTCGAATCATTCTTCGAATCATTCTGAGTCCGATGGATGGCGAAGAATGCTCGCGCGTTCACCGGCTTTGGGGAGCCTGGGAGCCTTCATATCTGAGGGTGGTAAGCTGCATCCGGCATCCTGATCCTCAGTACGAGGGTCCCGTATTGGGATTGGATGTTCTCGATGAAAAGTAATCGGTAAGTAGTTGTATCTTAAGGGGCGGTTTACGCAACGTCGCGACTGCCTTTTTTGAAAATCTGATGGTTAGTTTGATGATAAAGACACCTTCCGGAGTGAAGAGTGTCTTTTTTGATGTTTTTTGAAATCATCTGGGGGGAGTGAGGATAAGCCCATTCGTTCGACAGACTTCCGCGTAGGCTTGGGCGCTTGGGCGGATAGTACGGGTCTGGGTAGCGTAATCGATATGGATGAGTCCGAATCGGAGCCAGTAGCCCTTGTCCCATTCGAAATTGTCGAGAAGCGACCAGTAAAAATACCCGCGAACCAGGGCTCCGGCGGTAATGGCTCGGTGTAGGGCAGCGAGGGCGGTCGGGATGAATTCTTGGCGGAGCGTGTCGGAAGCGTCGGCAATACCGTTTTCGAGGATGTAAATCGGTTTCCGGTAGGGGATGAGTTCGACCACGGCATGGTAGAGCGATTCGGGAGCGTATTCCCACCCAAAATCCGTTTGCCGGATATTCTCGTTTTTCCGGAACCAGCCGGCGATACGGTGGTGATTGTAATGATTGAGCCCGATAAAGTCCTGCGTCTTCCGGATGCGATCGAGAAAGAACTTGTTCCATGCTGTGTCGGCGCTCCATTTGAGAAGGCGATTCCAGAGAGTGTTTCCGGTGGCTTCGAACCAGATATTGTGTTTGGCGATGCCGATCTGGGATCCTGGGAAACGGTTCTTGAGAGCGCGATAGGCGAGACGGTGCGCCCGGATGAGCGCTGATTGCGCCCGGAAAAAAGAGATCAATCCACGTTTTTGCGGTGGCCAGGCTCCGGTGAGATAGGCATGGGCGGTATAGACATCGGGTTCGTTGAGCGTGATCCAGAAACGCGCGTCCATGCCGAGTGCTTTCGCGATGGTTTCCGTGTAGCGTTCGAAGTATTCCGGGAAACCGGGGGCCAGGATGCCGCCTTTTTCGGTGAGCCAGAGGGGAATCGTCCAGTGCCAGAGAGTGATGAAAGGTTCCATATTGCGCCTGCGGAGAGCAGCAATGACGGCGCGGTAGTGTTCGATGGCTGCTTCGTCGAATTCACCTTCGCGCGGTTCGATACGGGACCACTCGATGGAAAAACGGTGGGCATTGTGTCCGAGGGAAGCCGCGAGATCGAAGTCAGATTCATAACGGGAATAGTGCTCGCAGGCGGCTCCGGAGATATAGTTGTCCGGGTCGGTGGCTTCGGCTCGGAATACGCTCCAGTTCGGATTCCAGCGAAACGCTTGTTCGGATTCGCGTGCAAGACGTTCGGCATGGGCATGCTCCCACTCGCTCCAGTCATTGTGATTGTCGCCTTCGACCTGATGCGCGGCGGTGGCAGCACCCCAGAAGAAATCTTTCGGGAATTCGAGTTTCATGGGTGCGGAAAGGAATGATTACTCTTTTATTCATAGTATCGTGAGTCGGGGGAAAAGAAAACAGGGACATCGTTCGAGTCGAACGTGTCCCTGGGCTGGCTGGTACCCCTAATCGGAAGATATTCCTCCGGACCCGCCATCGCAACCGTTAGCACCGCATCCATCCGGGTAGCCGTTCTTCCGGAAATCTTGGACGATGTTATCGATGCCGGTGGCAAGCAAGCCGACGGTCTTGGTCTGGCACGGAGTGCCTTCTTCGAAATCAATGACCCGTGTGCCGATGCGGCCCTTTTCTTTCCCTCGATAGCAGGCGAGCGTTCCGCTTACGTCCGTTTCGGAGATAAGATTTATAAAGCAAGTGTACCCTGATGACCGGGGAGGTGTCGGGTGCGGGACCCAGTTTTTGAGAACGGTGCTGTAGTCGCAGCAGTCTTGGTACTGAATCAGAACGAGTGTCACCTCTCCTTTCTGGTAGTAGGCGCGTTCTTCGGTGGCTGCTGCTGCCGAGAAAAGAAAGAAAAGGAAGAGGGCGAGCGCTTTTTTCATGGGGAGTCTCCCGAGCGAGTTGGAAAGTTTCAGAAAAAAATGTTACGTTCAATGCGTAACTTTGTATTATAGTATACTTTTTAATGAAAGTCAATACCAAGAGAAGTTTTGACTTTTTGGCTCAAATTCAGTATTCTTGAGACGGATTATTCCTGCATTTTTCCGTATTTTCTTTACTTTTTTCTTATGGATCCGAATTTTCGTTTTCCTGACCCGAAATCGATTCAACCAAAGGAGCGGCGGATACAGCGGATTCTGGAGATGGTTCCGGGAACGCTGACATGGTCGACTCTTCTCGGGATGCCTCTTTTATCTTATTTTTTTCCGCTCGTAGCGGCTGTGTTTATCATTCTCTTCGACATCTACTGGGTGCATCGGGCGATTTATATCTCGCTTCTTTCGGTATACGGAAACTATCTGGTTTCGGAAGGCAAACGTATCGATTGGTGGGAACGCTGTCAGAACACCGCGCACCCGGAACAGTATATCGAACTTCTTCGGGATCGGCTTGCCCATCTTGATGAGAATCGAGAGGCCCTGCCTCTGTTTTCACTGTGGCGTCGGCATCTGATGCGCAAGGAAATGCGCCGGACGAAAATGGTCCTCCGGGAGACCGAGGGCCTGCTTCCGGTACGGAAGGAGATCATGGATTGGCGAGAAGTGTTGCACGTCGTACTGCTTCCAACCGCGGGCGAACCGGCGGAGATCATCGAGCCGGCTATCCAGTCGCTCGCGGAGGCGAATTTTCCGAAAGAACAGATGATCGTGTTGTTGGCGACGGAGGAACGTGAGAACCCGGAGACGCGCATTCCGAAAGTCGAATATCTGAGTAAACGTTTCGCGGGTGTCTTCCGTGATTTCCTGGTGACGACGCATGTCGTCGAGGGGGGTGAGATGAAATGCAAGGCTTCGAATGCCCGGTTCGCGGCCCGTGAACTGATGACATACCTCGATGAGCGGGGTATCGACTATACCCGAGTGATCTTCTCGAATTTTGACTGCGATAGTGTGGCGCATCCGGAATACTTCGCCGCGCTCACGCATGCCTATGTCACCGATCCGAAGCGTCTGCAGCGGGCATATCAGCCTATCCCGATGTACCATAATAATCTCTGGGATACGGCCGCGGTGGTCCGTCTGGTTGTGACCGGTTCGAGTTTCTGGCACCTTTTCCAGAGTACACGCCGCCAGATGGTGACATTTTCATCACATTCGGAACCGTTCGATACCTTGGTCAAGGTCGGTTTTTGGCCGGTCAATATGATCAGCGAAGACTCGATTATTTATTGGAAGTGCCTTTCATATTTCCATGGGGACTATCAGGTGACGCCGATTCATCTGCCGGTTTCGCTTGATGCCGTCTTGGCGGAGACTTGGTGGAAGACCATTCAGAATCAGTATAAGCAGAAGCGTCGTTGGGCCTACGGTATCGAAAACTTTCCCGTGACGATGCGGGCTCTCTGGCCGGACCGACGGATTTCGCTTTTCACGAAGCTCCGGATCTCTTTCGAGATGCTTGAGGGACATTATTCCTGGGCGACGACATCGATGATTCTGACTTTCGTCGGGTGGCTGCCGTTGCTTCTCGGGGGGCATGCGTTCCAGGAAAGTGTTCTGGCGCACAATCTCCCATTCATGACGAAGACGCTCATGACGCTCGGTATGACCGGACTTCTCATCTCCATTCCGTTGGCATTGGTTTCGCTGCCGCCCAAGCCGAAGCGCTATCACTGGAGCAAGTATCTCGTCATGTTTTTCCAGTGGATATTCCTCCCTATCGTTGCCTTCCTCTCGGCTTTTCCGGCTATCGATTCGCAGACGCGGTTGCTTTTCGGCAGGTATTTCGGGGAGTTCTGGGTGACTGAAAAGATGCGGAAGCAATGATAAGGCGTATTGCCGGGTGGGTTTTGGCAAAATAAAATCCAGCATTGGGAGTGCTGGATTAAATCCACTGAGTGTATGACTGATGAATACATTTCAAGGGGAACTGCCAGAGGATGTGCCTGTTTCTAGACCATACTTCGAGGTAGTAACCCCCCGGCTGGTAATCGGGGTGAATTTTTTCGGTCTTGAAGACGATAGAATGACCGGAGAGGAAGAAATCCACCTGGATAACAGAGGAGAATTCAGGTCTTTGATTTTGGCCTTTTTCCCTATCGAACGGGTCATCAGGAAAAATGACCTCGCTGTGAATCTCAACGGATGAGTCGTTCTCGAATCTCTTTCTGAGTTCGAGGATGGATGATCGCGTATATCGATCGACTAAGATGAAGATACAGGAAAGACCGGGTGTTCTGGTCTCTCGAAGCTCTTGAGGCCATGATCTGAGCCATTCCTCCGGCCATCCTTCTGGCATACATATTCCTTTCTGGGTTGTTAAAGTAAGGATGATTTATACCGTACCGGAAGGTGATTTGTCAATGCTCCCGCTATTGATTTTTTCCTGTTTCGGTGTTATACACAGAGAATAGTTTTTTACCTGTCTCCGGGCGGAGACAGGATTCAACCGCACCCTTGAAAGGGGGAAAAGAAGATGAGTCGGAAAACTAAGAAACGGTTACCACGCGTAATCTTGATTCAGGGAAGCCATCTGCAGGAGAGAAGAAGAAATATTGCAATTGCAGATTGTCATCCTCCATCAGCAGCTCATCACCAGCGGCATAATGCCGGTGCGAAGACGGCTGTTGTCCTGGTCGGACTTCCGGTGGTCGTTATCGGGCGGAGTCGCATCGAGCAGCGTGCCGGTTGTAAGGCGGCCCGAATGATGATGCCGTCGCGCTGACGGACGGGATATAGTGGGGTCGTTTGTTTAGGGAACCTCACAGTTATTTCTCAGTAAAATTTTGTCGTTCAGGAAAACTCCTGACGATATTTCGAAAGGTAGTGCTATTGGCTACCTTTTTTGTTTTCCTTTTCGTTTTTCCGAGAGAATTTAGGGCGGGCTATTCCATGTGCACATGCGCAGTGAAGCGCGCGAGCGATTGGCGTAGGAGCGGGTGTCGTTCGAGGGAGGGGTCGGCGATGAGCAGCGTTTCGGCTTCGGCCCGGGCAAGCGAGATGAGTTTGAGATTGGTGAGGCTTTCCATAGCGACATCCGGGAGACCAGACTGACGCGTTCCGAAGAAGGAACCTGGTCCGCGGAGTGCGAGGTCGGTTTCAGCGATATGAAATCCGTCGGCGCTCTTTTCGAGGGCTTCGAGTCGGGCATTTTCGAGGGAGGCGTGTTCACCCGGGATGAGGAAGCAGTATGACTGATGGTCACCGCGTCCGACTCGCCCTCGGAACTGATGGAGTTGCGAGAGTCCGAATCGGTCGGCCTCCTCGATGACGATGACGGAGGCATTCGGGATATCGATGCCGACTTCGACGACTGAGGTTGCGACCAGAATATCGAAGGTTTGCTCCTGAAAGGCTTTCATCATGGCTTCCTTTTCCTGGGATTTCATCTTCCCATGGATGAGTCCGATTCTGAGATCCGGGAAAATCTCCTTTTCGAGCGTCGCGTGTTCCGCGACGGCGGCTTTGACATCCTTGAGGGCGAGAGAGGTTTCCACGAGCGGGAAGATGATGAAGGCTTGACGGCCTTTTGTGATTTCCTGCCGGATGAAATCCTCGATTTTCGTGCGATCGGCATGATTGCGGGCGATTTTGGTGATGATTGGTTTGCGGTTTTTCGGCATCTCGTTTAAGAGCGAAATATCGAGATTGCCGAAGCAGGCGAGAGAGAGGGTGCGGGGAATAGGTGTCGCGGTCATGGCGAGGAAGTGCGGGACGGATTCGGGCTCTCCGTCATCACTCTGGAAACTTTCTTCTTGGAGTCTCGCGCGCTGCGAAACACCGAAACGGTGCTGTTCATCGACGATGATGAGTGCGAGGGAACGAAACGAGACTTTATCTTGCAACAGTGCATGCGTCCCGATGATGATGCTCGGTATGCCGGCTGCGAGTGCGGAGAGAAGGGTTTTTTTGGAGACCTTTTCGCCGTCGAGCAGCTGATAGCTTTTCGTGTAGAGAGCGATCTGGAATTGAGTATGGGCGAAAAGCCGTGAGAGAGATTCGAAGTGTTGCCGAGCAAGGACCTCGGTCGGGGCAAGAAGTGCCGACTGATGACCTGAGAGCGAAACAGCATGGAGCGCGAGCGCGGCTACCGCGGTTTTGCCAGATCCGACATCACCGTTCAGAAGGCGGTTCATCGGTCGGTCAAGCGCGAGGTCCGAAAGGATGGCGGCCGCAGCCGCGTCCTGAGCTCTCGTCAAGGTAAACGGAAGCGAGGCTATGAAGGACTGCGTATCGGATCGGTGGGGAGGAATTGGTGTTGCGTGCGCGCCCTGATAGAGTGCCCGCATCTCGAGCGATTTGAGTTGGAGCAGGAACATCTCATCGAAGGCGAAGCGTTTTTTGGCGACGAGCGAGACCTCTTCGTTTTTCGGGAAGTGGATATCGAAGAGGGCGCGATGAAGGGAGGGAAGATGGAGTTTTTCAAGCAGTGTTTCGGGAAGCGGGTCTGGAATGGTCTCGAATTTCTTGAACAGGGTCGTGATGAGGTAACGGAGGTATTTCGAAGTGAGACCGAGGGTTTCGGGATAGATGGGGACGAGACGAGCGGTATGAGTGGCATCGCGGGTCACGCGTTCGAAAGCGGGACTGGAGATGACGAGGCCGTGACGGTCTTCTGTCACTTTTCCGGAGACGCGGATTTCCATGCCTTGGGCGAGGACTTGCCCGACGAATTTTTGGTTGAACCAGATGAGGCGGATGGACCCGGAACCATCGGTAAGGAGAGCATTCGTGAGAAGCATGCGTTGCTTGAAACTCCTCTGGACGGAAAACTCGGTGAGTGTACCGGAAAATGTCGCCTGCATTCCCGGAGTGGCTTCGGAGAGGGGAAAAGTCTGTGAGTAGTCTTCGTAGCGACTGGGAAAGTGGAGGAGAAGATCGAAAACCGTGATGATGCCAAGATGGGCCAGCTTGTCGTGCTGCCGAGGCTTGATAATCGGCAGCGCGGAGAGAGGGGTGTCGAGGGTCATAAGGGATCCATATATGGGTACAGGGAGTATAGCGCGGTGAAGGGCTGGTTTCAAACGGTCGGAATCCGAGCAAGAAAAATCCCGCTGGTTGAGGGCGGGGAGATAACTCGGGTGCTCGCGATGGAGAGAACGAGGGAAGCAGGTGAGGGAGGGAATGGACCGGATCGCCGGTCAGCGTCAGATTGTAGCCTGAATTCCCTTGAGTTCCCGCTCGAGGGTTGCTGCGTAGGTCGTCACTGGCAAGACCGGTGTGGTCCGCGTGGAATTGAACCATGGGCGATCTCGCCGTTTCCCGGTGTGGCGGGCAGCAAGGAAGTCGTGATTCGACCATTCGATGATCACTCCGTCGGATCCGCTGACCAGCTTGATGAGGAGTTCGGCGTAAAACCGCAGGTCCTTTTCGGGGAGAGGCTGGTTGTTCTGACTGCCGAGTATGGTGAAGCCCTTGGTGATGACCGCGAATTGCACGATCTTGTTTTTTCTATCCGAAAAACGCCTCGAGTACTCGTTTACATCGGTAAACCCGATGGGAAAGTCAACGGCGATTATTCCTCGCGTTTGATCGCGGGAAATTGTGTACCACAAGGATACGACTTTCTTCTTCATTTTAGATCCTTTTTTGTGAGGAAAAAGTGACATGGATTACCCGCCCTCTGTTATTATGTGGAGAAGTTGTCAAGCAACATGATTCCAACAATACCCCGGGTAGTATTATTTGTCAATGTTCTTCCCATGGAGGACGAAAAGAGGGATACTGGGAAGCATGTATGCTTATTGGAACAATACGGTGGTCCGGAGTTCGGATATTCGGATCGAGCCTTCCGATCTCGGGATGCTGCGCGGTTTCACTATTTTCGATGTGATGGTTGCCGAGCGTGGTCGGGCTTTTCTCTGGGAGCGACACTATGACCGCCTGGCCGCTTCAGCCCGGTCGATTGGGCTTGCGGTGCCGCTCGACAAGGCGGCTTATGGAAAGGCCTTGGCACAGCTGATCGAGGCGTCGCCGACCCCGGAACTGGTACTGCGGACAGTGCTTTCGGGTGGGCCGAGCGAGAATGGCTTCGCTCCTGAGCCAGGTCGTGAGACATTTTATATTCTCACGGAAGAACGGCATCGTCTGCCGGAGAGCGTCTATCAGGAAGGGGTGAAGTTGATCACTCTGTCGTATGAGCGTTATCTCCCACAAGTGAAATTTGCGAATCATGCAGTCTCCATCTGGGATTTAGAGCGTCGTAAACGAGAGGGCGCTTTCGATACCCTGTACATTTCCGGTGGAGTTATTTCTGAAGCGTCGCAGGGGAATATCTTCCTCGTGAAGGACGGAACGCTTATTACACCTCGCAAGGAGGTGCTTTGGGGCATCGTACAAGGACTGGTGATGGAGCTAGCTGAAGCGGCTAGTATTCCGGCTGAGTGGCGAAGCATCTCTTTTGAAGAACTTTTGGCGGCCGATGAGATCCTGCTGACTGGTAGTAGCAAGGGGATCGTTCCCGTTGTGGATATCGATGGACAGATTATCGGTACCGGACGACCGGGAACGGTAGGTTCCCGACTGTCGGAGGCTTACGCGGAGTATATCGATTCCGAAAGGTAGGGTCCTGGAATCGGAATTCGAAAACGGCTCCCGGGATTGAAACCGAGGAGCTGTTTGACAGGTGGGTATTCCGGAGATGGAGACATCATCCTATGTCGGAAATCTTGAGGGGTGGTTTTGTGGTGTCCTCGGCAGGAGTCGAACCTGCGTTTCCTCCTTCGGAGGGAGGTGTCTTATCCGTTATACGACGAGGACGCTTCATTTCTTGCAAAAAACCGGGCGATCCGCTCCGGTACTCCCTTGTGAGGAGACATCGCGGGCCCGGATTTTCAGGTGCGCTTGGCAGGAATCGGACCTACGACCTTCTGGACCGCAACCAGACGCTCTATCCACTGAGCTACAAGCGCAAACGGCACATGGATTCCCGTATCGCGAATCGATTCGGAAAACAGACTTAAATATGCAGCAATTTCTCGAGGATGTCAATCATGCTTGGGTCACGGGGTTCTTCCTTAAGGTGTTCTCGGAGGTAGAGGCGTATGGTGCTCTGATCAAGATCGCTCAGGGGAATATGTACGTGGGAGACGAGTCGGCCCCGGGTATGAAGGGAGAGTAGTCCTTCGAGCGGGGGGTCGGTATGGATGAAGAACGATTGGATCGTATCGAATGTGTAGAACTCGTTGTGGGCGAGGATACCTTTGGTCGTAATCGCGAAGTGGTAGATTTTTGGTTCGGCGATATGGAGAAGATAGCCCGTGATGCCGGTGAGGATGAAAGTGATCGCCATGATGGGGCTGTTGGTATAGAGCGCCCAGGCGATGGTGAAGACGAGGGCGATGGTGACGATAACTTGTGATTTCGGCCCCAGTTCGAGAGTGTCGTGTTCGGGTGCGCTCCACTCCAGGAGTATGCCTCCGAAATACGGCGAGAGAGGTCTGTCTTCCATAGGTTTATTTTGGTGATCCATCTTTCCTTCACTATACCACAAAATGTTTACAATCCGCTGTTCGCTTGCTAGGATTCCGGGTGTGAGAGGGAAGCGTGGCCGAGTGGTTGAAGGCAACAGTCTTGAAAACTGTCGTACCCGAAAGGGTATCAGAGGTTCGAATCCTCTCGCTTCCGCAGGTTTTCAGGTCGGGTCATTGGAAGATAAAGATATGAAACAAAAGCTTAC
>CAYMZY010000030.1:0-10122 GCA_964395165.1 uncultured Bdellovibrionales bacterium
AGTCGCCCGAAGAAACACAGCATATCGGTCTTGATCAAACTTTCCATGGTAACTCCACGAAAAATATCCGTTATTGTTCGCAAAAACGGTAGCGGAAATTCTCTCATCCTCGTTCTCGAACACAATATCGATTCGAGCATACGGCAAGTTGGTTATCCCGGTAAGGCGAGGATTACGATCCGTCGTCCGGTAGGGTTCCGTCTCACTGGAGATATTCCTCCCAGCGAAAGTCTGCAAGGAAATTACCGGAACGATGCTTACAGAACAAGAAGCAGGAAAAGTCACACCTACTGGATCGGATACCTCGAAACCAGGGCCCATCGGTCCGAGTGCCGTAACGGTATATGAATACGTCTGTCCGGGTATGCCAGTTTCATCGGCATATTCGGAGAGTATAACTCCGGTCGAGAGAGGCGATCCATCACGGGCAATATCATAACTGACGGAATTTCCATCATCCGCCCAGTCCAAAAGCCCCTTCGAAGTTCCATTCAGACAAACACTGGTCCCACTCACGACCGGTTTGACCGGTGGAGCCAACACACGTGCCAATACCGAGACTGTCGCGCCCATTACGCGCACCTTCTCCCGAATATCCTTCACAAGGAAAAGCGGATGAAGAAAAAATCCGGCGAGAAAATAGGTGCTCAAAACAATCAGGGTCACTACACCGTATATCCGAGCCATCTTCCGAGCGCGCGAACGCTGTTCTTTTCGAAAACGCAGTTTTTCAGACATAAGCAATCCCACAGGAACCCAAAAAGACCTCGGTATCTTTCTCAAATTTCACCACACAGACAACCGAGAAATAAACACTTACCGGTAAAAAGAGGGAGTTTCGCCTAAAAACCTTGGAGAGTGAGGAATACTGCTTTCATATTCTGACAAACCTACGAGGTTTTCAGCCGAAACTCCCTCATTTTCCCTCGACATAAGACTCAAGAGAGACTAAGAAATGTAGGACCGAACCTTGGCGATCACTTCCTGCAAAGGAACATTCGATTTGATGAGGTATTCTGTCGCGCCCATGTCCATCACACGCTTAATATCTTCGTCCTGGCTCAGATTCGAAAGGACCAGTACCACGAGATCCTTGAAAGCCGGATCCGCCTTCAACTCTTCCAATACCTGAAAACCGTCCTTTCCCGGCATAATCAGATCAAGAACGACCACGGCCGGTCTTTTCTCCCGAATCGCCTTCATCGCCGCCGCTCCATCATGCACCAGGACCGCCCGGATTCCTTCCTTTTCCACTTTAGTCTTGTAGATGCTGGAATAGAACGGATCATCCTCGACGATCAGCACATATTTCTCTTCACTCATACCTTTTTCCTGATTTAGACGGTTTAGTGACTAAGTCTTTTTTCTGAGGATACTTCCAAGGGAGGGAGGCTGATGACAAATGTCGTCCCGACATTCTCTTCGCTCTCGAAATCCACGGTCCCCCCATTTTCCTCCACATATGACTTTACCACAGAGAGGCCGAGGCCGCTCCCATCGGTGAAAGAACGGACCGCATTGGAAGCCCGGAAAAATTTCGAAAAGATCTTTGGCTGATCGACTTGAGGAATTCCGATTCCCGTATCAGAGACCCGTATTTCGAGAACGCCCTTCTTGGCACACACTGAAACCGTCACCTTTCCCTTCTCCTGGCTGTAGCGTAACGCGTTCGAAACGAGATTCTCGACAGCTTCAAACATATGTCCGCGCGTCACCAGAACCTGTGGCAGGGCTTTCTTGGGATTCACGAACGCCAAGGAAATACCCCGCTGCTTCGCCTCGCCGGACAAGGCAGCGATGACTTCTTGAATTACCAAGGTCATGTCTACCGGGATGCGTTCTTCGATGGCTCGGCCCTGATCGATACGAGAAACATCCAACAGACTGTTAATAAGAGCCAAAAGACGCGCGCTGTTGTCATACAGTTCCTGAATCGCTTCCTGTGCTCCGGAAGGAAGCTCGCCAAAATCACCACTTCGTAACAACTCCATGCTCCAACGCATACTTCCGATAGGTGTCCTCAGTTGATGGGCTGCGACCGAAAGAAAACGGTCCTTCATCTGCTCCAGCGCATACTTTTCCGTTATATCTTGGAAAATGACGATGACTCCGAGAAACGTCTTCCGTTCGTCGAAAATCGGAGCGGCCGTCCCAGTGACCGGCAATCTAATACCCTCCTTCACGACAAACATGTGATTCGGAAACACAAATGTCTTATGCGTCTCCAGCACCATCCGGATCGGAAGCTGCTGATCGGATTCATTCTCATTCCCGACTTCGAAGGTGAAATGTTCCGATGTGTGCGTTCCGACGATCGATTCCTGAGTCTTCCCGATATAGTCAGCCGCCGTTTTGTTGATGAAAATGATCTTCCGATCGGCATCCGTGACATATACCGCCTCGCCGATGGATTCAAGAAACCGAAGAATACCCTCCGCCCGCTCTTTCTCGGCTCGGATCTGAACATTCGCTGCCTCCAATTCATGCGCATGATGCTCGATATCTTCCTGATGCCGACGCTCCTCAGTGATATCTCGCTCGATACCGACGAAAAAAGAAACCGCGCTTTTCTCATCGAGGATAGGCGTGATGGATACGCTCGAAAGATACTGATTCCCGTTCTTCCGCCGATTGGTAATCTCGCCGAGATAGGGTTTCTTCTCCTCCTTGATGACACGCCAGAACTCCTTGTAAAAATCAGCTGGCATCTGTTTTCCCCATAAAGCCGGGGTCTTTCCACGCATTTCTTCGAAAGAAAAACCCGTCACCGACTCGGCTGCCTTATTGGCATAAAGGATGATTCCATCAGCATTCGTAATGACGATGTGATTGAAACTGCTGTCCACGGCCAGCTTGAACTTGTTCAGCTCTTCCCTCTGAACGCGCAGTTCCTTTTCCGATTCCTGGATGTCCTCAAGAATATTGATGACCGCCCGTTTGTTCCGTTCCAAGAAACGATTCCTCTCTTCAAGCAGAGCCAGAAGTTCCTCTTCATGCGAAAGCGGTTCCAAAAAATCTATCGGTTGTTCTTCCGACTTGGCCTGCATCGATATTAGATTCTTGATCAAGGAACCTGATACCTGTTCAGATTGGCTATTTTCGGTCATATCTTCTCTTTTGAATCTTCTTTCAGATGCCTAACTTCCTCTTTCAGTTCAAGAATTTTTTCCTCACGAGCCATGAATATCTCGTTCATTTCCTCGATTTCCCGGGTGAAGGCCTTCGACTGAATCTGAATCTCTTTTTCCTGATGGATATCGACGACGACACCGAGATACCCTACCAGTTTCCCCGATGAAGTTAGGTGCGGTACCGCCGACTCGGAAACCCAGATGTAACCGCCCTCTTTTTTCTGCATACGGTACTCGAGGCGGAACGCCCGTTTCGCTGCCTGGGCCTCTTCGATCAATGCCTTGCGTACTCCGAGATCCTCGATAAAGACAGCCTCCCCCCAATTGCTTTTTCCGGAAATCCGAGAGATAAATGCTTCGGCACTCTTGTTCAGATACACATATTTTCCCTCCGTATCGGTCATCCAAATCATCACCGGAGCCAGGTTGGCGATGACATCGAAGCGCCCTTCGCTCTGCAGAGTACGCTCCGCCATATCCCGAAGCGAGGCAAGCATATCATTGATACCGTTCCCGAGGGATGCGAATTCATCCGATCCTCCCACTGTCACTCGATCGGCAAGGTTCTCGGAATCAGTCACCCGCTTGACTTCCATTTCCAGGCGAAGAAGCTTCTTCAAAACCAACCATTCGATCAGCAAAAAAACGACGGCCGCGAACATGATAGAAAGGAATATGCCCGTCTTTCCGAACAAGATCGAAGCTTCCAGTCCACGGGTGACGATGCGTCCATCATAATGAAGTAAAAATATGAGCGCAGGATCTCCGAAGATGTCAGGAAAATACTGGGCGACATGGACTTCTTGCTGATGATCTATCGAAACCAAGACATCCCGCTCTCGTGCAAGCTCCGTGAACAGGTCATGGTGTTCCGGATCGATGGCCGAGGCATCTGCGGCCAACTGCATGTCCAATCGAACATGTGAGACCTTCCCGATTTCATCGAAGTAATCCTGCCGAAGCGGACGCCCGAAATACAGAGTCCCGCGAGATATTCCCGAACCGTCACTCTTCACGATAGGACTGGCCGCAAGGAGAAAGATATTCTCACCGATAGACACTAAACCGGAAAACGGGGTCTGCTGATCACGAAGGCGAGCCTCTTCCTGCAGATACCGGATCGGGAACAGTCCTTCTTCCTCGGAGCCGCCCGTTATCGGTACCTGTTTTTCGAAAACGATCTCGCCACTATTGTTCAGGAAAAGAATCACCTGCACTCCAAGCGATTGAAGCGATTCGTCGTTGAGATTGGAATCGATATAGGCCTGATCACGGCTTTCCATGAAATCATAACTATCATCCCACTTCGCCCAATCTGCCAGCTTGACCGAAAAAGAGTGGATATCGCGACCGATGATACCAGATGAGATCTCCATTTGGGCAATCGCATCATCACGCTGAGCGGCAATGAACTCGCGTTCGAGCTTCACATAGATAATCCAAAACGAAACCGCGAGAAGCACCACGATGGTGCCACTGACGATTAAAAATACTTTTGCGCGCAATCTCATACGGGGGTTCGATAACACCTGCTTCTTTTCGCTCCTTACTTTCCTATGATCACTACTACCGAGGCTCCGGTGGTTTCTTTGTTGTCTTCCATCGCACCTTGGCTGGTCATTTTCGGATACCGTTTCAGAAGCGTCTTCTTGATTTCGTCAGCTACGCCTTCTTTCTGAGGAGCGAAATAGGCAACCACGCCGGTATAATTCTTCTCCGTATTTCCCAAGGAAGCCTTCTTGTAACCCTCCTTTTTCAAAAGATCCAGAACTTCTCCAGCACTTCCTTTCACTCCGCCACCATTCAGAATCAAGATAGATTCCAGTTTGACGTCAAGCGTTTCCTCTTTGGGCGCTTCCGCTTCCTGTCCTTCAGAAGGCACTTCTTCCAAACCTGATTTCGCATACGGCTGAAACGTCTCCTGAGCAAGATCGCTGATGGAAACCTTTTCTTGTTTGCGAGGAAGATACAAATGGGCATATGCCCACCAGACGGTTATTCCCAAAAGAGCAACCACTGCCACACCCGAAACCAGCAACAGAAACGTGCCATACCAGCTTTCCTTCGAGCCTTTTTTCTCGGACATGACCCGAGATGGCAACTGTCCCTGATCAACGCTTCCGGATATATCTTCTCTTTCTTCCATACGATATTTTCTTTTTTTTGTTCGTAAGTCCCTTCCAGTATATCACGCCATTCCGAAAAAAGAATGACACCGAAAAAGGCGTCATTCTTTTTTTCTATCCGTTTCCCAAAAGCCTCATCGAATAGCCGAAGCGACCGCCTTAGCGACACGGGAATCAAACGTACTCGGGATAATCTGTTTCGCTGTCGGACGTTTTACCAGCGCGGCCAGCTTCTTGGCTGCCGCCAAAAGCATTCCATCGGTGATGTCCCGAACCCCATGATCGAGCGCTCCACGGAATATCCCAGGAAATCCGAGTGAATTATTGATCTGGTTCTCAAAATCGGATCGACCAGTCGCTATGACAGCCGCCCCACCCGCCTTTGCTTCCTCTGGCATGATTTCCGGAAGCGGATTCGCGAGAGAAAAGACAATCGGTGACTTGTTCATCCGGGCAATATCTTCCTTTTTGACTGTGCCACCTTTGGAAACGCCGATAAAGACGTCAGAACTCACGAACGCGTCCTGAAGCGTACCAGACCGGTTCTCCTTATTGGTCAGTTGCACCATTTCAAGCTTATGTCGGTCGAGATCCGCTCGTGTCGGCGACAGGATTCCTTTACTATCGACCATCAGGATATCTCCGACACCGAAGAGAAGCAGGAGCTTAGCGATAGCTTGACCAGCCGCTCCGGAACCCGAAATGACGATACGTATCTGATGCGGATGCTTCTTCACCACTTTGAGTGCATTGATCAATCCTGCCACTACGACCAGAGCTGTTCCGTGTTGATCGTCATGCATCACCGGAATATCCAACTCTGCCTTCAATCGGGACTCGATCTCAAAACAACGTGGTGCCGCGATATCTTCAAGGTTGATTCCCCCGAAACCCGGAGCGATATTCTTGACCGTCGCGATGATTGACTCGATATCCTGCGTCGCCAGGACGATCGGAAACGCGTCCACTCCGCCAAGCGCTTTGAAAAGCATCGCCTTACCCTCCATGACCGGGAGTGCAGCCTCAGGTCCGATATTTCCGAGACCGAGCACCGCTGAACCGTCCGATACGACCGCGACCATATTGGATTTCATGGTATACTCACGCGTCTTCTCCTTATTTTTCGCCAGAAAAGACGAGACTGCTCCGACACCAGGCGTGTAGTACACGCTCAGGTCGACCTTATTGGATACCTTCGCTTTCGGTACGATGCTGATCTTCCCTCGCAACGCCTTATGGACCCGCATGGCTTTCAAGGCCACGTCCTCCGATATCTTCGTTTTTTTTCTGACCGAAGACACGACTCTCTTCTTTTTTCCCTGTTGATCATTTTTTTCCCTCGATACAGTCTTTCGGATAGCCATATTCTCATTTCTTCTTATCTGATTTCTTATCGGGCATCTCTATTCCCAAAAACTGCACCCCGTAATACACCACTGCCGCTATCACCAAAAAATCGATCAATCCAGCCACGAAATCCCCCCAAAGTATCGATGCCGAACCGACCTCAAGCTTCGCTTCCTTCAGACCAGCCGTGATGCCGAGAACGATACCGAGTATCGGATTGATAATATCCGTTACCAGGGCCGTCACCACCTTCGAAACCGCCCCTCCGAGAAGGAAACCAACTGCCAGTCCGACCACTCCCTGCTTCCGGATAAAATCCATAAATCCTTTCATAGGCACTCCGATTTTAAGCGTTTTACCGCTCCAGTATACACCTTTCCTTCTTTTCCGGGGAAATGACGAAAAAACACCTCCCTAGAAGGACGTTTTTTCGAAAACAACACGCGAGACAAAAAGGGAGGAGATTACGGAGTCTCGGTCACGCTCACGGTACGGATTTCGATCGGAGTGACCGGCTTCGATCCTTCGCCCCCCGGCTCTGTCGGCGCCTCGGCAATTTTGTCCACCACATCCATTCCCTTGGTCACTTCTCCGAAGATAACGTAATTCTTCGGAAGGCCGGCATTGGCATGCATGATAAAAAACTGACTCCCATTCGTATTGAGACCGGAGTTGGCCATCGCCACGATACCGCGCTCGTATTCCCCCGCGAACGGTTCATCGTTGAACTTATACCCAGGCCCACCCATTCCCGTACCGGTCGGATCCCCGCCCTGGATCATAAAACCCTTGATGGTCCGATGAAAGATCACGTTGTCATAAAACTTCTCCCGAGCCAAAAACACGAAATTGTTCGCCGTAATAGGCGTTTCCTTGGCATGCAGCCTGATTTCGATATCACCTAGAGCCGTTTTCAGAGTAGCCTGATACTGCTTGGCAGGATCAATCTGCATAGCTGGCGCCGTCGCATATGATTTCTTACCGGTATCCATAGCGGTTTCTGTTAATTGATGAGCTTGTGTCTGAAGTGGTTTCTGCTGCTGAACCGGGGATGGCTTCTCCTGTTTCGTCTCATTGACCGGTTCCTTCGGCCGATTCCCGAACTGCACCGAGGCGGAGGCATCTTTTTCCACTTCCTCTTTCTTGACCGATGGGGTCTCGAAAGTACACCCAGAAAGTAACACGCACGCACAAAGTATCCCCCAATGAAGTTTCATATATACTCACGCTAAGAATCACGATTTTTCTAGTATATCAGATTTCCCCGAGTTGTCCTTAATTTCATTCTCTCCTTGACTCAAGCGTTTTTTTTTGCTATACTTGAGTTGTTGAGGTGCGAAAGCGCGGGTGACTCACCCGGGCTTTTCTTTTTCTCAACAAGTAAACATTAACAAAAAAACTATGACGGAAATCCGCATAGAAACCTCAAACGAGGACACAGCTGCCGAAGAAAGCAACTGTGTACATTGTGCGCAACGCGCACAGGAAGAAGCAGAGAGTCACGAGACCTCTTTTGCCTTCCTCTTGGCACTGATGCCCCTGGTCGTGCTCACCTTTTTCGGTCAGGTTGGGTTGCTGTAAAAAATAATCAGCCCGACTCAAAGGCCACACAAAAACAAAAGCCACGCTTCCAAGCCTCTGGCTTTTCTTTTTTTATGATATCCCCCCAACACCCACTCCACACTCTTTTTCCTGGGTCCCGGCAGAAACCATATCCGCATCAAAAAAAGCAACAGATGTCCTGTTGTTTTTTTATTTCTCTCCTGAAAAAGACCCTTTCTCAAGAATCCCTCTCTTTCTTCATCTTCCGGTAGTAATACTCGACATCACTGATCCATTTCTCGACGTTCACGCTCCCATGTCCCTCGCAGTTCCAACCACATTTCCACACCACCATCTCACGCGGCGTATCAAGATCATGTTCCAGAACCAGGGTATCGATCCGTTTTCCAATAGTCCGCACTGCCTCTCGCGGGCTCCCAAAACACGTATATCCGTCCCAAGTCACATTGTCACCTTTCCCCCGATACCCCCAGTAATTATAACAATCCTTTCCTTCCCTCTTCGGCACGCGTTTCCCCCAATTGCTCTCCTTTTTCGCAATACCGACAATAAAAGCGGCCGTATCTTCATTCTGTTCCGAGATATACGGAGCCATGCGCTCAAGAGGAAATCCCTTCGTCAGAATTTTGACGCGATGCTCAAGCGATGCGTTTCCCCTCACCACTTGCAACGGTTCAAGTGCAGCATATTGCCGAGCAACTGATTGAGCATTAGCTATCAAGAGCCAGGCTATCCCCAAGCCAAGAGAAACGACCACCGCAAAGAAAAAATCCGTCGAAACAAGCGTATGCTCGTCCAAAAAGAATCTCTCCGTTTTTTTCTTATCACGTTTCAGTTTTTTCATATTGGTATTGTTTTATGCTGAGAATAAAGGAAAAGGCGGGAACCCTTGAGTATCAGGTCACCCGCCTTCTCATTTGTATTTCCATTATAGCAGGTTTTAAGCCAAAAAGCAATACTTGTGTATGAAAATGAGGGCTATTTCCTATTTCTACTTCTTCCGTAGATATTCCTGTCGTACCGCCTCCGGAAACCGCTCGATGGCGTATCGAAGCATGGTACGCGGCATCCCGTTCACATGACGATCAAGGAAATCGGACAGGATATCCTCCCCACACCGCTTTCCGACTTCACGCAGCATCCAGCCGACAGCCTTCTGAATCAGATCATGAGAATCATGAAGAAGAATTTCCGCTATTTCAAAGCATTCTTGATGCCTTCCACTTCTGATCCAGGTGAAAGTCGAAACGATAGCAATACGCCGCTCCCAGAGCGACTGACTCTTCGCCAAACGCCGTAAAAGACCGATATCCGAGCCTGATTCTACCAAATATTCACCCACAATTCCCGGGGCCGTCACATCGACCAGATCCCAATTGTCGATATAGGTCGCATGATTGAGATAAAATTCAAATATTTCCTTTTTTTGAGCCATTTCTGATACCGGAAACCGGTATGTCAAGATCAGAAGTCCAGTCAGGCGGTGCTCGTGCCAGGGGCTTATCAACAGCTTCTCCACCTCCCCAAGAGGGAGATTTCGGTATTTTTTGGCTATTACCCGCTGTTCCGGGACCGTCACCCCGAGAAAGCGATCTCCTTCGCCATATTCTCCCGGACCCGTCTTAAAGAACCGAGCCAAAATTACTGATTTTGCCTTATTTGAAGCTCTATTTAGATCTTCAATGACTTGCGTAGCTGTCATACAATGATAAAAATCAAGGCTTATTTAGGCCAGTATATCACAGTATGGCCCAAATGCGCTTTTTTTCGATTTCAAAATGAAAGAGGGAGTCTCAGACCGACAATTCCGATGACTTTAGTATTGACTTTTAAACGAATTTTTGCTATAATAAAAAGTTGCAAATTGGAATGGTGAAAGGAGAAATCCAGACACCAATATCATCAAAAGTTCGCGCGTCAGGCAACACCCGCGCTTTGAAAACTGAAAAGGAGAA
>CAYMZY010000031.1:0-9766 GCA_964395165.1 uncultured Bdellovibrionales bacterium
GTCCGGTATCGCATATCTGGTTCCTCCGCGGCGTGCCGTCGAAGGTCGGATTGGTGCTGGGTATTTCCCCGCAGGAATTGGAACGGGTCATCTATTTTTCGTCTTACATCATCATGGATGTGAACGAGGACCTGAAGATCCATGCGTTGGAACAGCTTGATCGTGAGTACAAGACCAAACAGCGGGAAGTGAAGGCTGAGAACCGCGGCGAGAAAGGGACGGAGTCCGCGTTGGATGACCTGAAGGACCAGTACCGTAGTGCGAAAGACGACATCAAGAATGTCCGTCCGAACCAGATTCTTTCCGAAGTCGAATATTTCAATCTTTCGAGCCGGTTCGGGCAGATCTTCACGGCCGGTATCGGTACGGAAGCGATACGGAAGATCCTCGAGCGGATCGATATCCCATCCGAGATCGAGAGGCTGAAAGCGGAACTGGATGCTGGCGAGATGACCGATTCCAAGAAGACGCTGCAGCGGCTGAAAGTCTATCAGGGATTCGAGAAGGCTAGTCTGAAATTCGAATGGATGCTTCCGACCGTGATTCCGGTCATTCCGCCGGATTTGCGACCGATGGTGGCTTTGGATGGAGGTCGTTTTGCGACATCCGATTTGAACGATCTTTATCGCCGCATCATCAACCGGAACAATCGTCTGAAGAAACTGATGGCTATCGGTGCGCCCGAAGTCATCACCCGTAATGAGAAGCGCATGTTGCAGGAAGTCGTGGATGCTCTCTTCGATAACAGTGCCCGTCGCGGGCAGGCTTCGACGGCAGCTTCGACTGGTCAGCGTCGCGCCCTCCGTTCTCTCGCTGATGCCCTGAAGGGGAAGCAGGGGCGCTTCCGTCAGAACCTTCTCGGGAAGCGTGTCGACTACTCCGGACGTTCGGTTATCGTGGTTGGTCCGAAGCTCAAGCTGCACCAGTGCGGTCTGCCGAAGAAGATGGCTCTCGAGCTGTTCAAGCCGTTCATCATCCAGAAACTGATCGAGAAGGAATTCGCGCACAATGTCCGGACGGCCGGACGGATGGTGGATGCCGAAGCGGAGGAAGCGTATGAGATTCTGGACGAGATCATCGAGAAGCACTATGTCCTCCTGAACCGCGCACCGACATTGCACCGTCTCTCGATTCAGGCTTTCCAGCCGGTATTGATCGAAGGAAAGGCTATCCGTCTCCACCCGATGGTGTGTTCGGCATTCAATGCGGATTTCGATGGCGACCAGATGGCTGTACATGTGCCGTTGACCGATCAGGCCCGTGAGGAAAGTGCCAATATCATGCTGTCTTCGAAAAACCTCCTGAAGCCGGCTTCCGGCGAACCGATCGTGTCCGCGACTCTGGACATGGTGCTCGGCGCCTATTACCTCACGCACATGAAGAGCGGGGTGAAGGGAGAAGGCAAAATCTTCAGCACCATGGATGAAGCCATCTTCGCCTATCAGAGTGGAATCATCGACGTGAATGCTTCCATCAAGCTCCTGTTCCGCGGCGAAGTGATCGAGACATCGGTTGGCCGGGTCCTCTTGAACGATATCTTGCCGGAAGAAGTGCGTTTCGTGAACCAGGAAATGACGAAGAAAGATCTTAAGGTACTGATGTCCCGTATTCTATCCGAGTTGGGACAGGAAGAGACGGCGAAATTGGCCGATCGACTCAAGGATCTTACTTTCCGTTCGGTGACGAAGTCGGGAATCAGTTGGGGTATGGATGACCTCAAGGTTCCGGCAGAGAAGGGGGCGATTATCGCTTCAGCTGAAGAACGCATCAAGGAAGTGAAGGAACAGTACAATATGGGTCTCCTGACGAATGAGGAACGCCGTAATCAGACGATCGAGACTTGGAATCAAGCCAAGAATGAGATCACCGATGCGGTCCGCAAATCGCTCGACAAGGAAGGGCCGGTGTACTCGATGGTGTACTCGAAAGCTCGCGGATCCGAATCAGTCGTTGTGCAGATGACCGGTATGAAGGGTCTGATGGCCGGCGCGACCGGTGAAACGATCGAGCTGCCGGTGAAGAGCTCGTTCAAGGAAGGGTTCAATGTTCTCGAATATTTCATTTCGACTCACGGTGCTCGTAAGGGTATGGCGGACACCGCTCTCCGTACCGCTACCGCTGGATACCTGACCCGTCGTCTGGTCGATGTAGCCCAGGATGTCATCGTGCGGACTGAAGATTGCAAGGATACCGAAGGGACCTATCTGTATCGCGAGGATTCCGATAAGACGGGTATCTCGTACGCGAGCCGGGTCGAAGGACGTGTGGCTATTGAGGCGATCAAGCATCCGGAAACCAAGGAAGTCCTGGTGAAGAAGGGGATTCTCATCAACAAGGAAGCCGCGAAAATCATTGAAAATGAAAGGTCGATCGATCGGGTGAAGATCCGTTCGTCGGTGACCTGTAAGGCTCGTCGGGGTGTCTGCCGTCTCTGCTACGGTATCGATCTCGGACGGAGCGCCTTGGTCGAACTTGGGGCTTCGGTCGGTGTCGTCGCGGCGCAGGCCATCGGCGAACCGGGTACGCAGCTCACGATGCGTACCTTCCATGTCGGTGGTGTTGCGGGTTCCGATATCACGCAGGGTCTCCCTCGTGTCGAGGAAATCTTCGAGGCGCGCGTGCCGAAAACGGAAGCCGTTCTGGCCGATGTCGACGGACAAGTGCAGTCGATCAACAAGGATGGAGGCAAGACGACCAAGATCCTCGTATACGGGAGCGACAAGGAGACGCATGAATATTCCGTTCCTTCGAATATCACTCTCAAGGTGAAGGAAGGTGATCTCATCGCGGTCGGCTCGGTATTGTGCGATGGGCATATCGACCTTCGCAAACTCTACGAGGTCATGGGTCGCGAGGCGGTGCATCGCTATATCATCCGTGAAATCGAAGAGATCTACGCCAGCCAGGGTGAAGGTATCAATGACAAGCACATCGAAGTCATCATTCGTCAGATGATGTCGCGTCTGCGCATCGTCGATCCAGGCGATTCGATGCTTCTTCCGGGCGATGTCGTCGAGCGTGATCAGTTCGAAGAAGCGAACGATGAGATGCGTGGCAAGGCGAGTAAGGAGGCGACTGCTGAATCCCTGGTCTTGGGCATCACCAAGGTGGCGCTTTCGACGGAATCCTTTCTCTCGGCCGCATCCTTCATGGAAACAGCTCGCGTACTCATCAACGCGGCGGTACAAGGCAAGGAAGACCGTCTGCGCGGTCTCAAGGAAAACGTCATCATCGGGCGTCTCATTCCGGCCGGTACCGGCTACCGCAGTTCGGATACGCAGGTCTAGGAACCCCGGGTATCTCTCATGCAACGAAAACACCCCACTTCTCATCAGAGGTGGGGTGTCGGTGTTTTTGGGATAAAAAAATGGCGAACCTTTGGATGGTTCGCCGAATCACGTTTTTATGTCACGGAAGTTGTTTCATGATCGTCTCCGGTATCAGTCGGCGGGATGGATGCGAGATGTTTTCTCGATCGCGTTCCAGATGTCCTTGTACAGTTGTTGCCCTTCAGCGAATGTCGGTTCCAAGATAAGCCTTAGTGCATATTCCGTATAGGCCGGAGCATCGGTTTCCTGTATCAGTCTATCATGACAGGATTTCGACACTCGATTGAAGAAATCACGAAGAATGGATCTCGCTTGTTCGATGTCGTACGCGTTCGGACAGCCATCCCGGATCTCTTCGAGGAGATCCTTGGCGCGACCGTAGGTGAATTTGGCGTCCTCCCAGATCGGTCGAATGATACTCCGGATCAACTCCCTTTTTTTCTCAGAGAGGCCCTGTCCTCCATCCAAGTGTCGCCGGCATTCCTGTTTCCAGTCACGGATTTCCGGGGGAAAACGTTCTTCCGGTAAAACCCATTCCCAGTCCTCGGGACTTCGGAGAAATTCTCCGTCATCATAGGCGTACCCAAGCTTCATGAGTTCGTCAGATCGTTGCCGTTGAGCTTCGCGCACAGACTGTCTTTCGATGCGGAGTCTTTCTTCATCGAGAATCATTCCGATCATCGCGTGTTTCGAGTGGGGGCGATATCGGATGTAACCGATGACATCCATCTTGGCGATGAGTGGTGCGGGGAGAGCTCTGAATCTGTGTTCTGACATGATGACCTCGCTTTCTTCGGGAAATTCATCTATGAAAAAAGGCTCAGATAAGAGCCGAAACTCAAGAATATTTTAAGATACTGAATTCTATTATACTACTTTTACTAGTGTTAGTCAATAGTTATTAGGAGGAAGAGGAGAGCGGGATGGTCCTGTCGCTCTGGGAGATCTGACGTTGAGTATTTTTCTTTCGGTCGGGATGGGCTATACTAGGAGTTGTATGGGGAAAAAGAAAACAGCTGAAAAAGAACCGGAAGCAACTGAAGACGGTTTCCGTTTTTCCGATATTCTGCACAGCGATGCCAAGCGCAGCATCGCGGCGGTTTTTTTGTTCGCCTTTTCCATCATCCTTATCCTCGGGTATGTGGATGCCGCCGGCAAACTTGGTGGGTTGCTCGATGATGGAATGGGTATGCTGTTCGGATATGGCAAGTGGCCGTTCCCGCTGATACTGATCATGGCAGGCATCATGTTTCTGACCCGTCGCCGGACGACGCTTGCAGATGCTGTCAAGTATCTCGGACTTCTCGTGGCTTTTCTTTCGTTGCTCGGTTTCATTCACCTGTTATCGGGTAATACCGAGACCGATCTGTTCGGTTTGGCAAAAGCTGGCCGGGGAGGAGGATTCGTCGGGTACGGTTTTTCTTCGTTACTTCTCGGATTGACGAGTCGGCTGGCCGGAGGAGTGATTCTCCTGATGCTTTTCTTCATCGGTGTCATCGCCGCCTTCAATGTTTCCTTGATGAACTGGTTTGAACTGATCCGATCCCGCTTCACATCGCCGAAGGAAGATGAGAAAGAGGTGGATATCGAGCGTGTGCTCGAGGAGCCGGTCCGTCTTCCGGCCTTGGCCAGGATGGAGGATGATACCCTTGATCCGGATCGGCAGGAATCGGAAGTTCTTCCGGAGGAAGCCAGAGAATCATCAGTTAGAAGTGTTTTTTCTGAGGAGTCTTCCTTTTCGGGTGAATCTTTGACTGATGGGAATATCGAAAGCCTCCGATTTCATGATGATGAAAAAGGGGGGCAACAGCTAATCGGCGTCACCGGATCGGATCAGAGTGGAATTGGAGTGGAAGCGGATGATACCGTTTTTGATCATGATGCTGAAGACATCCTTCCAGAAGAAACACTGGTCAAGCGTCGCCGCCGCCGAACTCGGGCGAACTGGGTGAAACCATCGACGGAGCTTTTGGAATCGAAATCCGGAGAAGCGGTGGGCGGGGATACCGATCGTGCGAAGCATGTCATCATGAGTACGCTTAAGCACTTTGGCATCGAAGTAGAACCGGGAGAAGTCACTGTCGGACCGACCGTGACGCGGTATACGTTCCGCCCTGGAGCCGGCGTGAAGCTGTCGCGTATCACCGGACTTTCGAATAATCTCGCTCTGGCATTGGCAGCGGAATCGGTCCGTATCGAGGCGCCGATTCCAGGACAATCCTATATCGGTATCGAGATTCCGAACAAGTCGAAGGCGATGGTTCGTATGCGGGAAGTGATCGAAAACCGGGAGTTCCGCGATGCGAAACTGCCGCTGATTCTCGGTATCGGACAGGATGTCACGGGAAAAAGCGTCTTTGCGGATTTGGGAGAGATGCCGCATCTTCTGATTGCCGGACGGACCAAATCCGGAAAGAGCGTATGTGTGAACGCTATTCTTACCTCGCTTCTGTATAAGAATTCCCCGGACGATGTGAAGTTGATTCTGGTCGATCCGAAGCGGGTAGAGCTTTCGATGTATAAGGGTATTCCTCATCTGAAAACGGATGTCGTCGTGGACGGGAAGAAGGTTGTGAATGCTCTTCAGTGGGCGATCGGCGAGATGGAACGTCGTTATAAGCTGCTTGAGGCGGTACATGTACGTGATCTTCCGGCGTACCAGGAGCTTTGTCGGGACGGGTATCAGAAAGTGGAGATCGATGAGCGGACCGGTTCGGCTCGTGAGGTTGATCTGGAACCGCTGCCGTTCATCGTCATCGTGATTGATGAGCTGGCGGAAATCATGGTGGCGCATGGAAAAGAAGTGGAACCGAAGATCGTCCGTCTGGCACAGATGTCACGAGCGGTCGGAATCCATCTTATTCTGGCGACCCAGCGGCCGAGTGTCGAAGTGATCACTGGGTTGATCAAGACGAATCTCCCGACGCGGATCGCTTTCCAGGTCTCTTCGCAGGTGGACTCCCGCACCATACTCGATACGGGCGGCGCGGAGAAGCTGCTCGGGAACGGGGATATGCTGTATGTCGCTCCGAGCGGTGAGGTGCAGCGTCTGCAGGGAGTTTATGTCTCGACCGATGAGGTGAGGCGGGTGACGAATCATTGGCGGAAAGAAAAGGAGGCTTGGGGTGATGAGGATAGTTTGGAAGATGATATTACGGCCGGTCCTGGGGCAGGAAACGGAATGAGTTCGGGGAGCGATGGCGAGAAGGATGAGTTATTCGATCAAGCGAGGGATCTCTTTATCCGATCGCAAAAAGCCTCGACGACATCGCTACAGACCGCTTTTGGAATTGGGTATCCTCGCGCCGCTCGACTGATGCATATTTTGGAAGAAGAGGGTGTCGTGGGAACGGTGGACGGAAAGAAACAGATACTCATCGGTCGGGACATGGTAGCTTCTTTGGGCGCGACAGACGCTCCTCAGTATGGCGATGACGCGTTGCGTGATCAGGCGGAGCGGGATAAGTGGCAGGCGTAGCTTTTTTCAGGGAGGCGGTTTCTGTTTGTTCTTGGTCTGTCAGGGCGGAGTATCGTTTGGTGGAGGGCCCAGAGACCGCTGTTTGGGTTGTCGCCTCGCACGTGAAATTCTAAGCCTATTTGAAGGGGGTATGATAGAAAGCGGATTTACAAGAAAAAAGGTCGCATCACTCACCTTGGGTGAAAAATTGCAGAAATTCCGAGCGGGACATCGGAAGACTCTTGCGGAGGTTTCTCGTTCGATTAAAATTCAGGTGAAATATCTAGAAGCCTTAGAAAGCGGTTCTTATGTCAGTTTGCCTGCAGATGTGTATGTCAAAGGGTTTCTTCGGAGCTATGCCCGATATCTTGGCTGTGATGAAGAGGCTATTCTCCGTATGTATGAGCGTGAGCGGAATATCCACTTGAGTTTAAAGGAAAAGCCTCTCCAGACGAACGAATCCGTGCGTATGCGCTGGCCGGCATTTATCGTGACGACAAAAACGGTATGGACCACCTGTATCATTCTCGCCTTGGGTGGAGTGGTTCTCTATCTTGTTCGTGAATACCACACTTTCGTTTCCGCTCCGCGATTGGTGATCCTGGAACCGAGAGATCAGGGAGTGATTTCACAGACGGATATCGTCGTGCGCGGTGAAGCCGACCGTGGTGCGCGCGTACTGATCAATGGGCAGCCGGCCCTTATCGATTCGGGAGGAATCTTTGTAGAGAGGCTTCTGCTTCAGCCGGGATTGAACACAATCATCGTGTCGGCGGCGAATCGATTCGGGAAAGAACGGACGGAGACCGTCACCGTTGAAGCTATATTCACTCCGGAGCAGGCAGCATACGAAGAGGTTCCGGTCGTGTCTGAGGAGAATCATCCGGTGCGTGTCACGGTCAGTGCTCCGGAGAAAGCCGTTTCCGTCACGGTGCTTGCAGATGATGTCAGAGTATGGAATGGACAGATGGCGATCGGAGAGCGGAAGGAGTTTGTGGCTGATCGGAATATTCTGATTTCTTCGGACAATGGGAAAGTGACTTATGTCGAGGTCGGTTCTGAATCGCCGCGGGCACTCGCTTCCGAGGAGCGGGCGGTAAAGGATGTCCTCTTTGCTCCGGAACGCTGAGCCTCTATAATGGGAGAGATGGAAGGAAGGGATAATTCATATGAAAAGAAACGGTATGGCAAAAGCGAAAACGGGTGAAAAGAAGCAGGGTATCGACAGTGTCGTGGATGAGATCAAAGAGAAGTTCGGCGAGGGGATGATCATGAAGCTCGGCGAGATCAAGAAAGTCGATGTCGAAGTAGTGCCGACCGGATCGATTTCTCTCGATATCGCGCTTGGTATCGGGGGGATGCCGCGCGGTCGTATCGTCGAGATTTATGGACCAGAATCGTCCGGTAAGACGACCTTGACGCTCCATGTCATCGCGAACGCCCAGAAGATGGGAGGAACGGCGGCATTCATCGATGCCGAGCACGCGCTCGATCCGGAGTACGCGAAACGTATCGGGGTGAATATCAATGACCTGCTCATTTCCCAGCCGGATAGCGGTGAGCAGGCGCTCGATATCGTCGAGACGCTCGTGCGTTCGAACGCGCTCGATGTCATCGTCATCGATTCGGTGGCGGCGTTGGTACCACGGGCGGAAATCGAAGGCGATATGGGTGATCAGCACATGGGACGGCAGGCGCGACTCATGTCGCAGGCATTACGCAAGCTAACCTCGATCATCGCGCGTTCCAATACCATCGTCATTTTCATCAATCAGCTCCGGATGAAGATCGGCGTGATGTTTGGGAATCCGGAAACGACCACTGGTGGCCAGGCACTCAAATTCTATGCATCGGTGCGTGTCGATGTCCGTCGGGCGGCCCAGATCAAGAAGGGCGAGATGGTTGTCGGCAATCGGGTGAAGGCCAAGGTAGTGAAGAACAAGGTCGCTCCGCCGTTCCGGGTCGCTGAGTTCGATATCATGTACAACGAAGGGATTTCCCAGGCGGGAGACTTGCTCGATACGGCGGTACTGTGCGGCATCATCAAGAAGGCCGGCAATTCCTATTCTTTCGGTGAGATCAAGCTTGGAGTCGGGCGGGAGAACGCCAAGTCGGCGCTCAAGGCCGATCCGAAGCTCATCAAGGAAATCGAAAAGGTAACCCTGCAGGCTTCAAAGGATTTGGCGCTCGCTCCAGTCGCCGTTCCAGATGAAACGGAAGAATAGTATCGTTGAAAAAAATGAGAAAAAAAGAAAGCGGCCGAGTGGGTCGCTTTTTTAGGTGTGCCGCAACGTGTGATTGGTTCGGTTAGCCGGCTCTGCATTCGGAAAGATAACAGGCGTGTCCATGTTCACGGTCGGCAGGGATGGCCGGAAGTAGATCACGAGCCTCTTCGATGGTCACGATACGCTGATCGGTCGTGAGAATGATCCGTACATCGAATTCGGGTTTTTTCCCACCGATACGGCCGAAATGATGATTGACTCCGAGAAGCATCCTTTCGGCACTCTGGACGTGGAACCGAAGATCGCTCTGTGTGCCGTTGCCGATTTTTTCCGGGTGTTCAAGACCGCAGTATCGACAATTGGTATGGGGAAAAAGATGGAAGGTATCGATGCCTGCGATATCGCGCAATGCGGTGAGCATCTCATAGAACCCCTCCCGGCACACAGCTTTTGCAAGCAGGACATGGATACCCCCAGCTGGTCGGAAGATGGATTTTCCGAGAAGTTCTCCGTCGTCCCGAATTTCTTGGATGAGGCTATCGACTATCTCATCTACGCGACCGTCATAACAGGTCATGAGTGCGTGTTTTTGTCTTCGCATTATTTTTCCTTATTTTTTGTGGTTGGTAAAGAAGCTGAAAAGACTGGCACAGTTACGGGATACTCCCTACGAAAGGTTCTTCGGAAAGAAAATCAGGTAATTGGGCCAACCGGACCAGTATTCTCCTTTTCAGATTCCTTGTCAAGCGGGAATT
>CAYMZY010000032.1:0-5349 GCA_964395165.1 uncultured Bdellovibrionales bacterium
CGACGTTCAAACAGAGACCTTTGAGTTCATTGACGAGCACGTGGAATGAAGCCGGAATATTCGGACTCTTGATCGGC
The DNA here is from genome assembly GCA_964395165.1 of uncultured Bdellovibrionales bacterium. Classification (GTDB taxonomy): domain Bacteria; phylum Patescibacteriota; class Minisyncoccia; order Moranbacterales; family UBA1568; genus JAGOSP01. The sequence goes on from CAYMZY010000032.1 coordinate 78, forward strand.
TCACCCTTGATGATCGACTCGTAGGCTTTCGATCGGCCTAGAACGTCGTCCGACTTGATGGTCAGCATTTCCTGCAAGGTATGCGCGGCGCCATATCCTTCGAGCGCCCACACTTCCATTTCTCCGAAACGCTGTCCACCGAACTGCGCCTTTCCGCCAAGCGGCTGCTGCGTGATGAGCGAGTAGGGACCGATGGAACGCATATGCAGCTTATCCTCGACCAAGTGATTGAGTTTCATGATGTACATGACACCGACGGTCGATTCGTTATCGAACGACTCACCAGTCTTTCCGTTCACCAGGCGTATCTTTCCATTTTCAGGCAGACCAGCCGCCCGCAATTCAGACTTGATATCTTCTTCGGACACTCCATCGAGAGCCGCGCTCGCAACGGTATACCCGAGCCGGCTGGCCGCCCATCCGAGATGGGTTTCCAAGATCTGTCCGATGTTCATACGAGACGCGACACCGAGCGGGTTCAGGATGATGTCCACCGGTGTTCCATCCGGAAGATGCGGCATGTCTTCTACCTGTGAAATATGTGAGATGACACCTTTGTTTCCGTGTCGTCCGGCCAACTTGTCACCAACAGAGATCTTTCTCATTTGGGCAATCGAGACCTGGATCTGTTGGAAGACGCCCATCGGCAGCTTATCACCACGTTCGCGGGAGAAAATCTTGATATCGACGACCTTTCCACGCTCCCCATGCGGGAGATAGAGCGACGTATCCTTCACATCGCGCGACTTCTCCCCGAAGATGACCCGAAGCAATCGCTCCTCAGCCGTCAGATCGCCCTCACCCTTCGGAGTGATCTTCCCGATCAGGATATCCCCGGACGAGATCTCGGCTCCCACGCGGATGATACCCGTCTCATCGAGATTCTTCAGACGGTCCTCACCAATGTTCGGGATGTCTCGAGTCACCACTTCGGGACCAAGCTTCGTATCGCGCACATCGATCGAAAAATCCTCGATATGGATGGAGCTCCACCGATCCGCCTGCACGACCCGCTCCGAGACGATGATGGCATCTTCATAGTTGAATCCTTCCCATGGAACGAAAGCGACCAACATGTTTTGTCCGAGTGCAAGCTCACCATGATCTGTCGAAGCGCCGTCAGCCAAGAGCTCCCCTTTTTCCACTTTCTGTCCCTTGGTCACGCGTGGCACCTGGTTCATGGCGGTAAACGAGTTCGACCGCTCGAAATTCTGCAAAATATATTCACGATCGAGATATTCCTTCTTGGAACCGGCTGGGGCCTTCGAACGGACGACAATTTCATTCGCGTCCACTTGGACCACTTCTCCCGCATCAATTGAAAGCAATACCTGTCCCGAATCGCGCGCCGCCTTGTCTTCGATGCCGGTCCCGACAATCGGAGCCTGCGGCATCACGCATGATACCGCCTGACGCTGCATATTCGAACCCATCAGGGCGCGGTTCGCATCATCATGCTCCAAGAACGGAATCAACGCGGTCGCAACCGAAATACACTGCTTCACCGAAACATCGATGAAGTCGATTTCCTCCGCTTCGGCCATACCCGGATGCCCCTTAATACGGGCTTCTACCATCGTATCGAGAATATTCCGATATTCATCAAGCTTCACGCCGGCATGAGCAATCGTTTTGCGATCTTCGACGATCGCATTCAGGTATTCGATATCCAAAGTGACGAAGGGACGAACGGAAACCGTTTCACCTTTCTTTTTCCCGGCGATTTTGGCTGCCTTATCGGCATCGAGCATTTCTCCGGTTTTGGCGATACCTTCTATGGTTTCATTGAGGACACGATAAAGGAGATCCTCCGGTTTCGCAGCGACTTCCCGCTTCACAATCAGATACGGGGTCTCGAGAAAGCCGTATTCGTTCACTTTGGCATACGAAGCCAAATGACCAACCAGACCGATATTCGGACCTTCCGAGGTCTGTACCGGACAGATACGTCCGTAGTGGCTGTGATGAACATCACGGACTTCGAATCCGGCACGTTCACGCGTCAATCCGCCTGGACCCATAGCCGAGAGACGGCGCTTGTGTTCGAGTTCGGCCAACGGATTGACCTGGTCCATGAATTGCGACAGCTGCGAACTGGAGAAGAATTCCTTGACGCTCGCGGCGACTGGACGTGGATTGATGAGCTGGCCCGGCACGACCGTCTCGATATCACAGGTCGACATGCGATCCTTGATATTGCGGACCATACGGTAGATGCCGACACGCAGCTTGTTTTGAATCAATTCGCCAACTGCACGCACGCGACGGTTCCCAAGATGATCAATATCATCAGCACGACCGTCCGGATCATTGTTCAAACGGATAATCTCCTTCACGATCAGGAAGAGATCCTCGATATTCAGGATGCGATTCGCCTCGATATCCTCACGCTCCACCGACAGGCGCTGATTCAGGCGATACCGGCCGACCGCGCCGAAGTCATATCGCTCGAAATTGAAGAACATGGCATCGATCATTTGCTTCGCATTGTCCTCGGTCGCGAGATCACCCGGACGGAGGCGCTTGTAGACTTCAATGTAGGCCTCGCCCTGGGTATGGGTCTGATCCTTCAGAAAAGTGGCATCGATATGCTGCACATCCCCCCCGTCGCTCTCGGCGAATTCCTGACGGAGGCGTTTCTCATCGCAACCGAAGGCCCGGAACAGAGTCGTCATCGGCAATTTGCGCTTCCGGTCAATCTTGACTGACAAAACACCATCAAGATCGGTCTCAATCTCAAGCCAAGCGCCGCGATTCGGGATAATCTTCGCCCCGAAAAGCTTCTTGCCTTTCTGAAAATCCATCGTGAAAAACACACCCGGGGAACGGATAAGCTGCGAGACCACGACACGTTCGACCCCGTTGATGATGAAAGTTCCGCGTTCGGTCATGAGCGGGAAATCACCGAGGTAGATTTCCTGTTCTTTCACCTCGCCGGTCTTCTTCAGAAGGAGAGTGGCCTTGGCACGCAAAGGAGCCTCGTAGGAGATGTTCTTCGCCTTTGAAACGGCCGCCGGGTACTTCGGCTCATCCAGATAGTATTCATCCAGGGTCAGCTCGAGATCCTTATTGGTAAAGTCGGTGATTGGGTTCACCTCGTTCAGAAGTTCCTTCAACCCCTTCTCCCAGAACCAAACATAGGAATCCTTCTGCACTTCGATCAGATCCGGCAAAGAAACCGTGATCCGATGATTGAAAAATTTCCGCTTGGTGAGCGACGACTGCGCTCCGATCGAATCTTTTACCCGTAGGGCTCTGTCTTCTTTTTGAGACATAAAAAGGCGCTCACCAGCATACTTCTTGCCTTCGAAATTCCTCTCGAAAACAAGCAGGGCCAGTGAGATTACGGTTAAACTATTGAATTATGAATAGGGCGTGTGTTCGCTCCATTCTGTTGGAAACTGCGAGTTACCTGCTCTCCTTGTAACCACCATCCCAACTCGGTCTCGCCATCCAGACCTGACACCAATAGGGCGATTCGAGACAGAAAAAGTCAGCCACTTTTCTTGACAATACCAGAAATGCTATCAATTTTTATCTTTCCTGTCAAATTCAATCGAAAAACCGGCTTTTTTGAGCCTTTCACACAGAAAAATTGCCGTTTGTTTTTGTCATGCCGCTTCCTTTTCCGAAGTCTTTCCTTCAGCCGGACCCTGCACTCCGAAAGTATACACCGAGGCGACGGTTTCCGCAATGCGCCGCGAAGTCGATGAATCAGGAAGCTCCGAAATGACCTGGAAAGAAGCTACTTCCTCTGGGCCGATACCCACTTCACACAGCACCTCCTCGATCGATTCGAAGGCACGGCGTCCCATATCTCGAGATTCTTCCCAATCGCGACGCGCTCGCTCCACTCCATTCTCAAAAAGAATCAATACTGATTGTTCTTTCTCTACTGTCAGCACGAGTCGATAAGCCATAAATTTTTATAAAAATTTCAAATTCGAAATCGTAATCTCCAAACACATTCCAATTTCATGATTTCTATGGAAATTGAGATTCTGGATTCCTGATCTCATTCGATTTTCAGCTTCTTCCAATCGAAATTCCACGGATCAGTCTTCCGTCCCGGAGCGATATCATCATGTCCGACCACGTATTTGATAAGATACGTCTTTTTCAAGTACGCGACCAGCTGTCGGACGGCCGTATACTGCACCTCCGTGTACTCATCATCCTCCGCATTGAGGATCTCCACCCCGAGAGAGAAATCATTCACGTTCCTCCGTCCGTCTTTCATCTCGGACACCCCGGCATGATAGGCGATATTCTTCTCATCGACCAATCGGTATACGTTCCCCTTCCGATCGATCAGAAAATGCGGCGCCACTCCATAGCTCTTCCAAATACCGATGACTTTGTCGACCGAATACCGGTCACCACCCTGGTTATTGAAAGAAGAATGGAGCACTACCGTATCGATATCCTGGGATTCTCTGTCCGCTTTCTCGAAGCCGAAATCCACCAGCCTTCGCTGCAACCGAAACGATTGGGATCCCATACCAGATCGGGAATCGGTCTCCGTCACCACTGTCTGTTTCACCGATGGCATCACGGTTGCTTCCGGACTCCGCGTCGGTGACGCTTCCTGCGCCGGATAAGAAACATCAGATTTCTCCGCACCTTCCTGTGCCGGAACTCCAAACTGCTCTTCCGTCCCAGTCTGAACATCGTCTGTCACGAAAAGATTCGCCTCCTCTGAAGATTCCCAAACCCGTGTTCCTGGTCGATCAACATTCATCCATATCACCCACCCGGAAAGCAGCCCGACAACTGCGGAAAGAATCCCTGCTCCCTTACAAACTTTCTTTCGCTGCTCCATACGTCTCAGTATACACTGCTATCTTTCCTGAAAGAAAAAACAACCCCAAAAAGAGGTCGTTTTTTCTTTACCGATTTTCCCAGAACTACTTCGCACAAAGAATTTCATTTCCAGCGGCATCCCCATCGAAATACGAGTGGCCCCACCAATAAGCACACGCTATCCAACCCCGCGTACTCGGTTCAATAGCCGACAGCACCGAACCCCGAACAGTATAGGTGATCGCATGACGTGTCGTCCTTGTTCGACATGCTCCTGTAGCGTACAAATATCCGGCAGATACGCACATCTCATCCGGATTTCGTGCTGCAGAAGGGTAATTATAATACGAATCGTAAGCAGTATTAATAATAGGGGCTCCGCCATCATCAATTTGGACCCACCCGAAATCACTCCCTGCCGCCACCGCCGTCTCCACCAATCGTGTCGTCCCGCCGGCCGTTCCCTCCG
>CAYMZY010000032.1:5449-9212 GCA_964395165.1 uncultured Bdellovibrionales bacterium
GAGAGAAGACCAGGACCGATCCCTGCTTCGGTCTGAATGTTTTTAACATAGAGAAAAATTTTTTATTTTTTGCAAGAAAAATCACGGAACCATGGAAACTAATCAAATCACACTACCCTACCGAAAGAAGTCTGAACTTGAAATCGTTTAGAGAATCCCTTCTGGCTCCATATGCTTCAGTATGCACCACCATCTTTCCTGGAAGGAAAAATCTCTTTTCGAGATTATTTTTTCAACTCTCTACCCGAAGACTATTTGACACACAAGATCTCAGTATTATTGTTTGCTAACCGCGCACTTGGCCATGCCTCACAAATTAACCAGGATGTTCTTCCATATAAGGTGCTAGAGTACTCCCGAAACCCGGCTTCCAAAGATCCGGTCGTCACTCTGTGATCTACCAGATTGGGCGTCCTGCAGGCTCCAGTCGCGTAGGTATACCCGGCATCACTGCACATCCGATCTGGCCGATGGTCCTCCTCTTTAACAAGGTAGTCAACCCATCTTTCTATCGCTCCTGACGAATCATTATTTTGTTCAGTGCCAGGATCAATCCTTACCCATCCGGAGCTTGCACCTGCCGCCACCGCCGTCTCCACCAATCGTGTCGTCCCGCCGGCCGTTCCCTCCGATTTAATTCCGACCACTTTGCTCCGCCAACTTGAATCCGTACAACTGACAAGACCATCATTCTTATCGTAGAAAGACACTCTGATATCTCCTCCGGAAACTCCTGTCTTCACGATCGAACCGCCGGAACATGTCGCTCCTCCGCCCAGAGCGGTTGCGAGAGCATTCAGGTTCGCATGTGTCGGAACGGGCTTGTAGATCTGCTGAAGCACGAGTTCGACACCGGAATCAGCCACTTGGAAAGACTGATTTGATTTGGCGGTCGAGAGGGTCGATCGCCGGTTCGCAACAGAAACCGTGGCAACAGCTACCGCGGCGGAGAGAAGAATGGAGAGTACGATGAGAGAGAAGACCAGGACCGATCCCTGCTTCGGTCTGAATGTTTTTAACATAGAGAATGGTGTTATTCCTTTTTTGTATGAAACTACAAAAACCACTTCCAATATAACACGCTCTCGAAAGATACGAAAATATCCGGTCAAAAAAATTCATCGGCCATTCTCAGAAAAATTCTTCTACGGAAAAACCGCTCTCTTGGAGCGGTTTTTCTCAAACAAAAAAGCAACGCGAAATGAAACTATTTCTTCTTTTTTCCGTTCTGTGCAAAAAGCATCGCGGCTGCCGCACCGAGTGCCGCACCGATTCCGGCCGCAACCAGTGTCGCTTTCTCAGGATTCTTCTTGACGAACTGCTCCGCCTGTTTGACGACCGATTCCGTCGCCTTCTTCACCTTCGCCAGCTCTTTGGTCGCTTGGGCCTCCGCCTGCGAAAGGCTCTTAGTAAGTTTCTGTTTCACTTCCTTAGCTACCGCTTCGACATTCTTCGTATCCATAATCTTCTGTACGGATTATTACTCTGTTTACATTTACCTTCCCCATTATCCGCTATTTCCGTTCTTGCGTAAAGAGGGAGAGGACGAAAGCCATCGCAAGCACGATGAACCCGACAATCATTTCACCGATACCCGGCGTCTGAAAAAGAAAGCTCAACGTCTTCGCCAACCCGAAAAGAAGAAAGGCAATACCAAGCAGCGCCAGGAAGAAAACAAATACCTGTCGGGCAATCCGAATCACCGCGTCGGCAATCGTCTTCTCCACGCTCATTCTGGCCGTATCGAACCAGCCTCGAATTGCTGAGAGTACCCCTTCGAGCACCATCCCGATGACCCCAGCTTCCTCCGGTTTTTTGTGACCCTTTTTCACGGACGATGTTTCGACAGTCATACCTCTTTTCTTTATTTGCATATTCAGTATATTTATACCATATAGAAGACCGTTATGCTATCCCGATACGCGCTTCTCTTTCTTCTCGCTTCGCCCATTCTTCTCCTGAGCGTTTTTTCGTTTCCCGCTGCCTTTGCCGGGCTTCCGCTCTCCCTGGCCGAGATACGGACAGAGGGAGTCCGGGCCAATGACGAATTCATCCGACTGAAAAATGCCGGAATAGAAGCCATCGACCTCACCGGATTCAAAATATCCCAAACGATTCACTCAAAGACAAAGGATGCCTGTACCGAAGAAACCCTGGTCACTCCGAGCCGGTTCAACCGAAAACTGATTCCGAAGGAAGGATATTTCCTCATCGCCCACCCGGACTATGCGACCTTTCACCCGCTTGATCCACCGGCGGACCTTCTCTATCCCCCATCAAACACGCTCACCCGGAATACCATGGAAGTAACACTCTTCGACGCGCAGGGCCGCGTCGTCGACAAGCAAATTCTCGGTACGGCATGCGAAAAAGAAAACCCGCCTCCCGACCCGGAGCCGCTCTCAAATACAGGTGTTCTCCGTATCAACGAAATCTTCCCTGATCCCGATACGCCGGAGGATGTCGGTGAATACATCGAGCTCTTCAATCCGAATGGTACGCCCATCGACCTTTCGAACTGGAAGGTCACCGATGCCACCAGAACCGGCGCTTATGTTTTTCCGGATAAGACATCTCTATCGGCCTTCGGGTATTTCGTCATCACGGATGCCGAATTTTCCTTCTCTCTCAACAACGGAAAAGAAACAGTGACGCTCCTTGATCCAACCGGAACACTCGTCGATACCGTCACCTATACCAAAACCACTGAGGGTGCCTCCCTAAACTGGACTGATACCGGCTGGCGTTCCAGTCAGACACTGACCCCCTTCAAACCGAATATTCTGAGCAATTCCCTCCCCTCGACCAAAGAGCGTATCCCGAAGAAAGGCTATCGGAAAATAACTCTCGATTTCAGGGCAAATGGAAAAGACAGCGATGGAGATCGGCTCAAATACGTCTGGGATTTCGGTGATGGACACAGGAGCTATCTTGAGACAACTCATCATACATATGAAAAGTCCGGTACCTACACCGTGACACTCACGACTAAGGACGGAAACGAAGAAACCGTCGAGACCTTCCTAGTACGGATCGAGAAATTCGATCCACCCAAGCTCCGTATCACGAGCCTTCTCCCGAACCCGACCGGCAAGGATACGCTTCCGGGATCCGAATGGATCGAAATAGAAAACAGGACGAAAAAGGAAGTCGACCTTCTCGGATATAGCATCGCCACCGGATCGAAGAAGCTTATCAACCATCCTATCCGATCGAGCTTCACCATTCCCAAGAAATCTTCTCGACGTCTCACACGTGAATACACCCTCTTCTCTCTCCCGAACCAAAAAGGGAAGCTGGAACTTCGCGCTCCTGATGGGAAACCGATACACACCCTCAAATACAACTTCGCCACTTCACTCACCGACGACGCAATACTTCGAAAAGAGAAAGGGGAACCACTGAAGGCTATTCTCCCACCAGATGATCAAGCCTCTCAGACCCCACCGACGACGACCGAAACACCCCCATCCGCTCCTTCCATACCACCAGATCCCCTTCCCACATCATCCGGAAACAAGGAAGCCGAACGATTTCTCGAGCTCACCACCATCGGGACATCCCTTTCGATCCAGGAACGTATACCTATCCCCCAAGAACACGGAATCCGAACAGCCGAATGGCTCCCATCCGCTCCTCACTACGCGCTCGTTTTCCTCGACCACTTCTCCGCGAAGACCAACGCCCGCATCAACACATTCTTTTCTTCTGACAAATAAAACCAAAACCATCCTTCATCGGACGGTTTTGATTGATTATGAGC
>CAYMZY010000033.1:0-8693 GCA_964395165.1 uncultured Bdellovibrionales bacterium
GAACCCTGATTCATGGTACCACAAACCATTGTCCTACCATTGAACGATAGTCACCTCTTTATTCACTTCTTCACGATTTGATTCGCCAGATGGTGAATCTCCCGTTTATTTTCTGTGCCCTCGGCAGGAATCGAACCTGCATCAAGGGCTTAGAAGACCCCTGCTCTATCCATTGAGCTACGAGGACTCGTGGAACTCGTCTATGCGTCAGGGTGGGTGTAGTAGGGATCGGACCTACGACCGTTGGCTTAAGAGGCCACTGCTCTACCAACTGAGCTATACACCCAAAAACAAATAGTGCACATCACGGTGCATTCAAAATGTATCAAGAAACCGGAAAATCGTCAATCTCCAGCGTACCGAGTCTGGTTCAGCGTGCATGTGTCCGGCCATATTCTTCCCACTGCCGTTTGGACCAGTCGGCGGGCTTCATTTTCAGGATTTCATCGCCCGGGTGAGGGAAGAGGGAAGGGGATTTGTAGTTGCTCCGGAAGCTGTCCCGGATGAGATTTTGTCCCGAAGCATCATTGACTTCCTGGGTGAATATTGTGCGCATACTGCCATCGGGATTGCTTTCGAGGATATGCGGTCCGTCGACATTCACCTGTCGGCCGTCTTTCGTGCCGTACATCTGGAAGGTGAGCTTGGTTCCGGAAACAGAGGGTTGAAGGAAGATGTGTCCTGGGGTGTTATTGACGAATTTGAGGTCGGGATTCGGGATGTAAATGGTGGCATCCATGCCGTAGGGGCGGTAATAACTTACCGGATAGGCATGGTTGCGGCGAGCAGTGATCTTGAGTCCGGCGGAGATGGCAGTGCGGAAGACGGTGCTTGAGACCTGACAGATACCGCCGCCGAATTCCGGTTCTGTCCGGTTATTTTTGATGACAAGCTCAGGGAGATAGCCGTTTTCTCCGTCGACCGGTCCAAGATACTTGACGAAAGAGAATTCCTCTCCGGGCGCGATGATGACACCCTGAAACTGCTTGAGGGCACGATTGATGTTGAACACGCGATTTTTCGGAGATCCTGCGAAATTCGTCGTTCCTTCGGCGATGAGGTCTTTGATACCGAGTCGATCGATATCGGATCCCTTCACCGTCGCATCTACCGATATTCCTGGTACCTCGATAACGACCGTTTTTTCGTTTCGGGGGGCAAGGAGGGCTATTCGTACGTCTTCGACCGTCTGTTCTATATCGACTTCGAAACCGGACTGCTCGGGTTGTTCGATGGCCATGGTATTATCCTTGACCGCAAGAATCGCGTTTTGTGGTTCTCTTCCGAGTTCCTTGGCGGCTTGGACGATAGCGTTTTTTAGGGGTTCCTCGCGAATATCGGCGCGGGAATCGATGACAGTATGGAGTCGGGTGTTTCTCGGGAGGAAGAAGTCACAAGCGGGGAAAGCTATTCCGAAACACCAGTCTGTATTTTCGATCTCCGAGTATAGGGAGGTGTCGATACGGGGAGCGGTATCAATCGTGCTCCACGAGGCGAAGTCACTTCGGGAAAAAACAACTGTTTCCGTTCCGGTTTTGAGGATAAGCGAATCCGGGAGCGATTGCGCCGAAGCAGGAAACGGGAAAGCACACGAAACGATCACCGCGGTCAGCGGAAAGATGCGCGGGAGAGAAGAGAATGATCGGTTCCATGTCTGGAAGAGTCTGAAGGGAAGCATTCCTGTATTTTACTCAAGTTTATAGGAAGAAAAAAGCCCGATTCGGGCCATTTGGAATAAACCAAAGGAAACGTTTTTCCAGGCTTTTTTCGGTCCGTTGTTTCGTTGGAAAATTCTAGAAGCCGCGAACCTGTATTTTTTTGGTTTTGGTGGTGTCCGCCTTCGGAAGACGGATGGTAAGTATACCGTTCTTGAGTGAGGCATCGGCTTTTTCAGGGATAACGTCGACTGGCAGCAGGACGGAACGAGAAAATCCGCCCCAGTAGCATTCCTGATAGTAGTAGCTGCCGTCCTCGACAACTTCTTCGTTTCGGCGTTCGCCTTTGACGGTGACCATGTCGTTGTTGATACTTACATCGAGATCTTCCGGTTTGACGCCGGCGATGGTGGACTTGATGACGATATCGTTTTCGGTCTGGTAGACATCGATGGTCAGCTGTCCCTCCGATCCATCGGCGATTTCCGGTTCGGTGATATGTTCGGTGTGTTGGAATGAAGGTTGGGCCCAATGTGGAGGGGTTGCCGGCTGGAAACTCTCACCGGTATGGTTCATGGCGATATTTTCTTCTTCATCCTGATTGAAAACCGGAACAGATGCTTCGAAACTATCCTGATTGACGTTTTGTGCACCGGTCAGCCTCTCGAAAAAAGATGGTTTTTGTTTGAGCATATGAGGGTAGAATGGTTATCGCGAGTAAACTTCTTTATGCCCTTCATTATAAATCCCGTTTCGGGTTACTGCAAGGAGGCAGTGAGAAGGTTGTATGCGGTATGCACGCCTACGGCGAGCATAAGACCGGCAGGGAGGGAAATCGGGGAGGGTACGAGCAGCGCGTATCCGAGAAGGAGCGAGGTGAGCATATGGATACCGGCGAGAGCGAGGAGTGTGCTGGTATCTGGTGGAAGAGCGAGGAATACTTCGACGAGCGCGAATCCGATACCGAAGAGAGTGAAGAGAAGCAGCTGGAGAGAAACGGAAGATGATCCCGAGGAGAGGAAGCGTTTCCGGTACTGGAAGAGGAATAGGAGCTTCATGCTTTCTTCGATCAGCGCCCCGACTGTGAAAACGATAAGACCGAGCGAGAGACCGGTCAAGAAAATGCTTTCCAGGAGGAAGGCGGCGCCGGCCGCGAGTGTGCCGTAGATGAGGGCGGTGAATGGAAACATATCTATTCCGGTTTTTTCGTCTGCTTATCGGTCGAATCGGGCGAGGGATTCCTTGAGGCGATCGACTGCAGCCAGGGCTTCATCGAGGAGGGTCTTGGTCTGGACGAGGATATGTTCCGGGGCGCGCGAGGAGAATTTCGGATCGTCGAGGCGGCTCCGGAGTGAGACGATATACTGTGTCTTGCCGGCCAGCTCGTTTTCGATACGCCGTTTTTCTTTTTCGATGTCGATGACGCCGTCGAGATGGAGGAAAATTTGGAGCGATCCGGCTTGGACGGGAACCGTATTGTCCGGAGCGACCGATTCGGAAATTTCGCGTATCTCATCGACTCGAGCAAGGCGCTGAAAAATCGCCTCGTTTTCCCTGAGGAGGCGCTCGGAATCCCCGGAAGCGCTTACGGACATCTTGGCGGCAGGTTCGATACGGTAGCCGGCTCGGGTGTTGCGGATGACGACGATGAGTTCTTTGAGAAGCTCGAAACGACTTTGATTGGCCTTCACGGCTGGTGTTGGACCTGAGTCTGGCCAAGGAGCAATCATGAGTAGAGTTTGTTCTTGTGGATAGAGGGATCGGAAGAGGGCCTCGGTGACAAAGGGCATGAAGGGATGCCAGAGCTTTAGAAGTTCGTTCCAAACAGTGATGAGAACAGCGTCGTGTTTTTCGATTTTATGCATTTCGACGTACCAGTCGGCAAATTCACTCCAGGTGAAATCACGAAGTGTTTCAGCAGCCAGAGAAAGGTTGTAGCCTTCGAGGTGATGAGTAACCGCTTGTCTGGTAACGGCCAGGCGATCCATGATCCAGCGGTCAGCCGGCGAAAGATTTTTTGGATCAAGGACAGTTTTTTGCCATTGAAGTGATTCTGCTGTCGTGGCATTGGCAATATAGCGCCCAATATTCCAGAGCTTGTTGGCAAAATTACGAAAAGACTCTACTTTTTTGAAAGAGAGAGGCATGTCATTTCCGGGGGAATTATTGGTGATAAGGGCCATGCGTAGAGCATCGGTCCCATATTGATCGACTAAATCGAGCGGACTGATGACATTCCCTTTGCTTTTGCTCATCTTCTGGCCGTGTTCATCATTGACGAGACCATGAAGGTAGACATGGTGAAACGGTACCTCGTGCTTGAGGTATAGACTGAAAATAACCATGCGGGGAATCCACTTGAAGATAAGGTCATGGCCGGTTTCCATGACGGTGGTGGGGTGGTAGGTAGCAACATCCTTCCCGTTGGGATAGCCAAGTGCCAAAAGTGGCCATTGGCCGGAAGAGAACCAAGTATCAAAGGTGTCCGTTTCTGCTATGATTTTGCCGCCGCAGTCACAAGTATCGCCAGCCTTACTTTCAATAAAACCTTTATTGCAGCTGGTGCAGTACTGGGCTGGGATAGGAATGCCCCAGACAATCTGGCGGGAAATATTCCAGTCAATTGTGTTTTCCATCCAGTAGGTGAAGATCTTTTCGTAGTTTTTGGGATGGAAAGTGATTTCTTTTTTATCACGCACTGCCTGGAGCGCTAATTCAGCCAGAGGCTTCATTTTTACAAACCACTGATCTCGAGCTTGAGGTTCAATGATGGTTTCGCACTTGTAGCAGACCTTTTTGACGTTTTGGTATTGTTCATCAATTTTTACCAGAAGTCCTTTTCGCTCTAATTTGGCCACGATTTTTTCACGTGCTTCATCGATAGGCATGCCGGTGAATTCGGCGGCGATAGGAAGAAGTCTTCCTTGCTCATCAATAATCTGTTCGTAGGGGAGTTGATACTTGAGGGCTAGGTCATAGTCAATGGCTGAGTGCCAGGGAGTGATGGTCATGACACCGGTGCCGAAGGACATATCGATCGAGGCGTCTTTGATGACGGTGGCCGTGATGGGTCCGTTGATCCATTCGGCTTCGAAGGTTTGCCCGTGCTGCCACTTCGCGTAACGTTCATCATCGGGGTGCATGACGACGTATTTATCCCCGAATTTGGTTTCGGGACGTACAGTGGCAATCTGGAATGGACCATACTGAAAATAGTACAGTGTGGATACAGCGTCTACGCTTTCCGTTTCAACATCGGAGAGTCCGGTCTGATGTTTGGAACACCAGTTGACGATGCGCTTGCCACGATAGATCAGGCCGTCGCGGAACATTTTGTGAAAAGTTTCTTGGACGACCGCAACTATTTTGGGGTCAAGGGTAAAAGCATTGCGACTCCAATCACAACTGGCTCCGAGGCGTCGGAGGTCGCTTTCCATGTGCGCCTTGTTCTCCAGAGTGAAATCGTAGATTTCTCGGTAGAGGTCTTCTCTGGATAAATCAAAACGTGAACGTCCCTCTTTTTCAAGTTTACGTTCGTACACTACCTGTGTTTCGAAGCCGGCATGATCAGCTCCGGGGACCCAGAGGGCCTTCTTGCCACTCATGCGGTGATAACGAGTCAAGACATCCTCAACAGTTACAAAAAGCGCATGTCCGGCATGCAGACGGCCATTAGCGTTGGGCGGTGGCATGATGATCGAAAAAGTCTCGGTCCGTTCTCCTGGGAGATTGTCCGGATTGAAAAACCCGCTCGTTTCCCAAGCGGTGTAAAGCCGGTCTTCCCAGTCCTTGGGGGTGTAAATTTTTGGGATTTCAGTTTCTGACATATAAAGTCACTGTAGCATGGGAAATCCCTTCTCTTCAAGCAAAAGAGGATCTTCCTCTTGACATAGATACGGGTATGATTGATAACTGTAATTTTTCAGACGAATTTTTGGTTGAGCGGTCTAGGAGTGAAGCGGAGTATCTCGACTCCTTGTCTTTTTGAGGTGTTGGAAATTGATGAGGGGGGCGAAGATATCGTCTTCAAGATTGACGAAGAATTGGGAGAGTTCTTCCTTGGTCGGCGCGGTTTCGTCGAAAGTGATATGCGGGATGCCTTCGATAAGGGCGAGGGGAGTCTGTTCGTCACCTTCACCCATGGTGAGGACGGCGGCACAGGCGAGCGCATCGGGAAGGTTGGCTTGTTCCATGATGAGTTTCCGGCCGAAGAGGTCCGGTTTTCCGCGATAGTCTCGAAGCCCGACGAATCCTCGGTAGGCAAGTGCGACACCCGAAGCCCCGCGGCGCATCGGTGTGGAGTGGCTGTCGGTGATGAGAACACCTATCCGATCGACAGCGAAACGTTTTTTGAGGGCGTTATAGATGGCGCCTGCCGTCTGCTGCGGGTCTTTCGGAAGAAGGACATATGTTCCGGCCGCATTGCTTTCATCGATGCCGGCCGCTCCGATGAAGGCGTGGTGGATGATAGTTCCGCTCGCTCCGAAGCGACGATATTCTTTGGGGAGAAAGTAATCAGCTTCGGCTTCGATGAGCGATTCCTTGTCCACCGAGAGGTCGGCCGTACGGCCTTCGCACAAGGCGATGACTTTGGCGCTGATGGCGAGGATGGAGTGTTCTGGGAATCGCGTGAGATTCCGATCGAGAAACTGCAAGAGTGACTGCTCTTCCGGGAGGACGATGTCAGTCTTGAGGGGCGTGACGATCATAGACGTGAGAGTGGGAGATTGGCATCGGGGTCGAGTGTGCGCCAGGATTCGGTCAGGGCTGACCGTTCGGCCGGCGGAAGAGCGGTGAAGCGGAAAGCCGCAGCCGCACCGATCATTGCGGCATTGTCGAGGGAATACTGGAATTCGGGTGTGAGAAAAGTCGTGTCAGGGAAACGTTCATCGA
This sequence comes from uncultured Bdellovibrionales bacterium, assembly GCA_964395165.1. GTDB lineage: Bacteria > Patescibacteriota > Minisyncoccia > Moranbacterales > UBA1568 > JAGOSP01. The sequence goes on from CAYMZY010000033.1 coordinate 6,549, forward strand.
GCAAGTTACGTAACCGGTTACGTAACCGGACATTGGCCGAAACGCCGCCGGCGATGACGAATGTCCGCGGAGCGTGTTCTTGGAGCGCTCGTTCTGTCTTTCCGACCAGGACATCGACGGCGGCTTCCTGGAATTCGTGGCAGACTTCATTCACGAAACCTTCGTCCCGCATGTCGGCTTCATGTTTTTTGAGAAAATAGAGGACGGATGTCTTGAGGCCGGAGAAGGAGAAATGTAGATCGTCGCTCTGAAGCATCGGACGAGGGAAAGTCACTTGCGATTTTCGATTTTCGATTTGGGAGTTTCCCCCCGTATTTTTTTCGGAATCAGGAATCAGCTTTCTCCAATCATCGGCGCGTCGGGCGACGAGCGGGCCGCCGGGATAGGGGAGTCCGAGGAGGCGGGCGACCTTGTCGAAACACTCGCCGACCGCGTCATCCTGCGTCTCACCAAGTATTTCATACTGGAAGTGATCACGCATGAGCATCAGTTGGGTATGCCCGCCGGAGACGACGAGGGCGAGGAGTGGGAAAACCGATGTATGATTTTCGATGTTTGATTGTGGAGTCTGATGGATGAAGTTCGCGTAGATATGTCCTTCGATGTGGTGGATACCGAGAAGCGGTTTGCGCCAGAGGAAGGAAATCGTCTTGGCTGCGGTCGTGCCGACGAGGAGGGCTGGGATGAGGCCGGGACCTTGAGTGACGGCAATGAGGTCGATATCCTTTGGTGTGAGTTTGGCTGATCGGAGCGCGGCTTCGACGACGGGGACGATATTTCGGGCATGTTCACGGGCGGCGAGGTTAGGGACGACGCCGCCATACGTCGCATGGAGGGCGATCTGCGAAGAGACCACACTCGAGCGGACGAAAACACCTTCCGGGGTCTGTTCGACTACGGCGGCGGCAGTATCGTCACAGGAAGTTTCGAGGGCGAGAATATGCATAGGAAATTTCTGAGGACATGTATACTGTATCTAACCGCATTGTATGCCAGAAATCAAGCCACAAATATCAAATCAGCCCGAAAGCGATGAGTCGGTCGTGATGCGGGTGAGGCGCGGGGAGATCGTCGCTTTTCAGTTGATCGTATTTCGGTATGATCGCAAACTCTCGCTCTATCTCGCGCATCTGGTTGGTGATCGGGATGAGGCTGACGATCTTCTGCAGGATGTGTTCGTCAAGGCTTATCAGCACCTCGCGGATTTCGATACGGCACGGAAGTTCTCTCCGTGGATATACCGTATCGCGCACAACGAAGCAGTCAACTGGATCCGAAAACGGAGTCGTCGTCCGATGGTGGTGTCGTGGGATGATATCGTGGAGACTACAGGGGAACAGCAACCGATCGAGCCCATGGAGACCATCGAGGAACAGTGGATTCGTCGGGAGCTTCGCGATGATGTACGGGAAGCCCTCGGACAGTTGTGCGAAGAACACCGGGAAATGCTCACTCTGCGTTATTATCTGGACAAATCATATCGGGAAATCGCGGAAATCGTGGGTATTCCGATGAATACCGTGGCCAGCCGTGTCAGCCGAGCCAAGAGAAGTCTTCTGGATGCTCTCGGTGGGAAGGGGAAATAGGGGACCCTTGCCTTTTCTCGGGTTTCTGTTACCATATTCTTGCAGTTTGGACTGCTTTTTTCTTGTTGGTCCGATCTGTTGCTATAAGGCACGAGTGCCGTATGGCCCCATCGTCTATCGGTGAGCTTGCCTGCCTGAGGCAGGGACATCAGGTTTTTCAGCCAGAGGCTGACCACCCTCTGGGTGGCATCCCGGTAAAGGATATGTTTTACGTCTACATCTTGAAAAGTACCGTAAAAGATGTCTATTATATCGGTAGTACTGAAGACCTGAGGAAAAGGCTCGCTGAACACAATCAGGGGAAGACAAAATCAATCAGACATCTTGTACCGCTTGAGTTGAAGTACTACGAAGCATATAGTACAAGAACACTGGCACGAAAACGGAACAGTTTCAAGAAGAAAGAGGTACTCGAAAGAATCGAGCCATAAGTATGGCCCCATCGTCTATCGGTTAGGACATCAGGTTTTCATCCTGGCAAGAGGGGTTCGACTCCCCTTGGGGCTACAAGCAAGAAATCCTCACCTTTTTAGGTGAGGATTTCTGTTTTGCACCTAAG
>CAYMZY010000034.1:0-8571 GCA_964395165.1 uncultured Bdellovibrionales bacterium
GGAGAGTAGGTCAGTGCCGAGAACAGCGTCTTTCAAAATTATTTCAAGTCCCGGCATCCTCTGTCGGGGTTTTTCGTTTGTGGTATACTGCGGGGGTGTGGGGAGCGAAAAAACCTATTATTTTGTGCCGAGTAGTATGGCGAGTTCTCGGATATTCAAGCAGATCGCGATTTCAGCCGGGTATCTCCTTTTCCTTGGCGCGGTTCTTTTCAGTGTGTACTATCTGTTCATTCGGGTCGCTCCGACGTGTAGCGACGGGAAACAGAACCAGGATGAGATGGGCATCGACTGTGGGGGGATATGCGCCAATCAGTGTGAACCGCCCTTGAATGCCAAGGATATCGTGACGCGTGAGGTTGCGTTCGTGCCGGCGGATCGGGGCAGTTATGATGTTTTGGCGAGAATCTACAACCCGAACGATATCGCGGGAGCATCTCGGTTTTCCTACAAACTCGCTCTTCGGGATGCCTCGGGAGGGATACTCGCCGAGCAGTCAGGAACCTCTTTCATCCTGCCACAGGAGACGAAATACCTTTTCGAGTTCCATCTTTCCGCGCAGGCACGTCCGGCCAAAGCGACACTCGAGATCCTGGAAGTTTCCTGGGAACGTTTCCATGGCTATACGGAACGTCCTCGGGTAATGGTAGTGAAACAGGCGTATGAGCGCATCCGGTCCGGTCCGGGCTATGGAGCAGCTACCGGTCTGGTAATCAATGAAAGCCAGTATGATTTCCGTTCACTGCTCGTCAAGGTCGTTCTGCGTGATGCCTCCGGCCATCCGCTTGCCATCAATTCGACCGAGATGCTGACTATGCCGTCCAAGAGTCAGCGTGACTTCCGTCTTGTGTGGCCAGCAGCCTTCCCTGGCGAAGTGAAGAGCGCCGAGATGTTCGTGGATGCCGATATATACCACTCGGAGAATTTCATCAGACAGTCTGCATCGGTTACGCCGTTCTGATCCTTGAGGGAATATCGCGTATGAGCCGAAAGAAATTCTTTTATTTGAGTGCCGTCGTGTTCCTTCTTATCGGGGTCATCGGATCAGGACTCATCTCGGCGTTTCTCGGTGTGGAGCATATCCGGACTCTCTTTCTCGTAGTGCTTGTATGGTCGCTTTTCGGTGTGCCGTCCGTCCTCTGTTTCATTCTTGCTCTTTTCGCGCATTCGGCTGAGCCGTTCGTCAGTAAAGGGGGTACTTCCTGGTCTTCCTCGTTCATCGCCGCATTGGGGCTTTCCGGAATCATCGCCCTCCTTGTCCATTTTTCAACGCTTTTTTTCCTCTGAATGTCCCGACGATTTTTTCAGTTCGATTGGATACTCTTCGCCGCGATGCTTCTCTTGATCGGGATAAGCTTGCTTATTCTTTCGAGTCTCTCTTCTTCTGGTGGAACGAATTATTTCCTGAAACAGGGAATCTTCGCGGTTTTCGGTATCGGAATGATGTTCTTTGTCGCTTTTTTGGATTATCGGCATATCGAACGGGCAAGTACTCCTCTGTACTTTTCGATGCTCGGTATTCTGGGCGTGCTTCTCGTAATCGGTTCGACGGTACGCGGGACTTCCGGATGGCTCTCGCTCGGTATCTTCCAGGTACAGCCGGTTGAGTTCGCCAAGATCGTCCTGATCCTCTTTCTCTCAAGTTTCATCCGGAAAAAGACCACCGAGCTCGGTGAATGGACACGCATCATCGCTTCACTCTTCCTGTCAGCCGCTATGATTTTTCTGGTCTTGAAGCAGCCGGATCTTGGATCGAGTTTGGTCCTGATGGCGATATGGATGGGGATGATCCTGGTTGCCGGGTTGCGCTTTTCCCATATGCTTACTCTTGTACTGCTGGGGAGCTGTCTGGTCGTCGGCGCCTGGTTCTTGCTGGCTCCTTATCAGAAAGATCGCATCAATACGTTTCTTCACCCGGAGCGGGATCCGAAGGGAAGCGGATACAATGTCCTGCAGTCGATGGTGGCGGTCGGTTCGGGCGGTGTGCTCGGGAAGGGGATCGGACATGGTTCCCAATCACAACTCGCTTTCCTTCCGGAACGGCATACGGATTTCATCTATGCGGTCGTGGCCGAGGAGCTCGGACTTGTTGGTTCCTGGCTCGTTCTGATCCTGTACGGGATTATCCTCTATCGGATTCGGCGGATCGCCGATTTGGCAAGCGACAATGCCGGATATCTGCTTTCTGTCGGAGCATTGATCCTTTTTGTGACCCACATCGCGATCAATATCGGTATGAATATCGGGGTTTTGCCGGTGACCGGACTTCCGGCTCCGTTCCTTTCGTATGGTGGGAGTTCTCTTCTTGCCTTCTCTGTCATGATCGGACTGTTGCAGAGTGTGTATCGTCACCAGCGCGACTCGGCGGACGGACGAATCTCACTGGAACGGAGCTTTCTTGATCGGTAAAAAAGCCGGTTCCGGAATGTCTCGGGAGGAGGACATCCAAGGAAAGAGGACTCAGTATGCTTACCTGCTATCCAGCGGATAAGCATCTGGCGGGAATTAGGAGGGGATTCACCCCCCATGCAGCCAGCGTCTTTCGTGGATGCATGCGCGGAAACTTTTGCATTTTTTCCTTGTGACGTGTTCAGAGGCATCGTCATCGGAAAAAGGAGAAAGAAGTTTTCTATCTTGTGGCAGGATACCATTATATTTTAATTATACCATATTTCATGTAAGTTTGCAATGTCGTTTGATTGACGGTGTGTCTTTTTTTTGGTATCTTTCATGAAGCCTTAAGACAGCCTTTTCTTTTCTATGAGATATTTGCTCATCGCTCAGGCAGTGATCTCCCTTCTCCTGGTGGTTTCTGTCCTTCTTCAGAATCGTGGATCGGGACTTGGTTCGGCATTCGGATCCGATTTCGGGGGGTATTATACGAAGCGGGGTATTGAAAAATTTCTCTTTTATGCCACGGTGGTGCTGGCAACCGTTTTTCTTGCCATTTCGGCGATAAATGTCTATTTCGCATCCGGAACAGGAGTCTGATACCCTGTAAAGGAAAAGGGGAGTGACATAATCCGTAATATGACGAGTATCTCACTTTTTACGAACATTCAGAAGGTGTTTCGTCAGGGCATAAGGAATGTCTTTCACGCACTCGGTTTTTGGGAAAAGACGCTGATTGTCGGGCTGCTGATTGTTGCCGTGGGCATGTTCCTGTACTGGGTGAGTGCGCTCTACGTGGCGAATACCCGTGAAGTTCCCGAATACGGAGGCCGCTATCGGGAAGGAATCGCCGGTCAGCCCCGATATATCAATCCGATTCTCTCTCAGACGAGCGATGCAGATGCGGACCTGGTGAAGCTCATTTTTTCTGGACTATATACCCATGACAACGAAGGACGGTTGAAGCCCGAAGTAGCTGAATCATCCGAGGTTTCCGAAGATGGGAAGGTATATACCGTCAAATTGAGGGAGGGCGTAGTTTTTCACGATGGGACCGAAGTGACGGCCGATGATGTCGCCTTTACCGTCCAGGCGATACAGAATCCGGCAAACAAGAGTCCTCTCAGGCAGAACTGGCAAACGGTGGATGTCCGGGTAGCGGATCGGAGTACGATCGTTTTTGAACTTCGGAAGCCGTACTTCGGTTTTTTGGAGAATCTGACGGTGGGTATCCTGCCGAAGCATCTCTGGTCCGAGATCAGTCCTGATCGTTTTCTTCTCGCTGATTATAATCTGGCACCGATCGGGTGTGGACCGTATCGTTATGCGGATGTCACCAAGGATTCGAGCGGGGATATCTTGGAGTACGAATTGCATGCTTTTGAGAAATTCTTCGGTGGAGTACCGTATATTTCACAATTCGTCCTTCGTTTCTATCCTGACGAGGAGTCCTTGATCGACGGATACCTCCGGAAAGAAGTATCCGGTATGCAGGGTATCTCAGCCGAAGGAACATCCCGATTAGGTGAACGGAAGAGTACGGTGATACGGGAAATCGGAATTCCTCGTGCGTTCGCGGTCTTTTTCAATCAGACGGAGAGTATTCCATTGGCGTTTGATGAGGTCCGGGAGGCCCTGAACCGGGGTACTGATCGACAGGCGATTATCGGGGACTTGCTCGGGGGAAGAGGAACAGCGGCTTCAGGTCCATTCTTGCCGTTCATGGATGAGTATGCCTCAGATTTGTCATGGCCGACGTATGACCAAGAAGGAGCGAATCGTTTGTTGGATGAGAAGGGTTGGAATCGGAACGCGGAGGGCATCCGTGAAAAGAATGGTGTCCATCTCCGTATCGACCTGATCGTCCCTGATTGGCCCGAGCTTACGAAAACCGCCGAGCTTCTCAGGGCGCAGTGGCAATCTCTCGGGATCGGTCTGGAGATCATCGCGATGAGTCCGGGGGATCTCCAGCGCAACGTAGTGCAGACCAGGGGATATCAGGCCTTGCTCTACGGGGAACAGCCGATGCTTGATCAAGACCCGTACTCCTTCTGGCACTCGAGTCAGAAGCGTGAGTCTGGACTCAATCTCGCTCTTTTCGATAATACGAATGCTGATGAGGCCCTGGCGGCAGCTCGAGAAACGTTGGATGATGAACAACGCCGTTCTTTGTATCGTGGTTTTCAGGAAGTGTACCTTTCTGAGATGCCGGCGCTCTTCCTTTTCAGTCCATCGTATCTTTCCATCACGGACGGGAGCGTGAGCGGTATGAGCATTGAGAAGATGAATGCATCGAGCGACCGTTTCAGTGATGTCAGCCGGTGGTATGTGAAGACCGAGAGGGTTTGGGAATAACGGGGAGCAGGTAGGGGACTTTAGACAAGGAGGAGTCGATACGCTACAATAGGAAAGGTAAATGAGGAGTATTCCGTATGACACATTCGCTCGACACGTATAATTTCCGTCAGATGATACTTGACAGCCCTGATCAATTCATGGTAGGATTTAAAATCGCTCAGGACATCAAGCTTTCGGGTACGTTCAAATCGGTGATGATTTCAGGAATGGGCGGGTCCGCTTTGCCGGGGAATCTCTTCCGAGTATATCTCAGCGACCTCGCTCGACGCGAGAAGATAGCCGGTCAGAGGGTCGGTATATTCCAGAATCGTTTCTATGGTCTCCCGTACGAGAGTTTCGATGACTGCCTCAACTTCATCTGCTCGTATTCGGGAAATACCGAGGAAACAGTCGCTGCTTTCGAAGAGGCGATTGAACATCGGTTGCCATGTGTCGGATTCTCGAGCGGAGGGAAGGTTGAATCGCTGTGTCACGAGCATGGCATCCCTCATGTGAGTATGCCGATTCCTGTGGAAGGGTTCCAGCCGCGTATGGGAACAGGATACTTCATCGGAGCGATGTATCAGGTCCTGGTGAATCAGGGTATGGTTCCAGATACGACCGGTGAGATGCTTCGTTCCGCTGAATCGCTCAAGACGAAACTTGCGGAGTATGAGGAGATGGGCCAGACTCTTGCGAAAAAGCTCGTTGGTACGACTCCGGTGATTTATAGCACGGTCCGTTACAAGAGCGTCGCTATGATCTGGAAGATCAAGATCAATGAGAACGCCAAGACTCCGGCTTTCTGGAATTTTTTTCCGGAATTGAATCACAATGAGATGGTCGGGTTTACCCTTCCGCAAGCCAAGTTCACGGTCGTCATGCTTCGGGATCCGGATGACCATCCGAAGAACAGGAAACGGTTCGAGGTGACCGCCGGACTTCTTCGGGAGAAGGGCGTAGCGGTAGAGGTGGTGGAGATGCCGGGAGAGACGGTTTTTGAACGGATGTTCGGTTCGATTCTGATTGCGGATTTTGCGTCGTACTATCTCGCGCTCGAATATGGCCAGGATCCGACACCGGTCGATATGGTGGAACAGCTGAAGAAAATGCTGTAAGCGAGGAAGAGAGGGTCTTCTTCGGTCGGAGCGTTCTTTCGGGATATTTTTCGGGGATATGGTGGAATCGGTAGACACGCTAGCTTCAGGTGCTAGTGGTAGCAATACTGTGAGAGTTCGAGTCTCTCTATCCCCACAATGCATTTGTCGAAGCGTCCATGTGAGGGCGCAAAACAATCTACAAGAGCATGCGTAATCTTTTTTACTTCGCGTGATATGCTCTCAGTCTCTGGACTGAGGGGATGTCAGGCATAAACCAAGAGTGTATGGTACCAAGTACCCCAAACAATCGCGGGCAAAAGTTTGCTCCGCGTCGTGCGCCGTTTCACAATAGCGCATCGCAACAGCCGACAAGCCCACGCCGTCAGGCCGGGCTTCCGGGAAAGACCGAATCGGTCATAGGTTCCTTCGAGGGCATCATCGCCCGTGAACAATCGAGCCGTGAACGGACGAACCGTTATTATCCATCCGAAAACCAGTCAAACGGAGTCGGAGCATCACGCCCGCCACGGGTATATCATGCCGCTCCAGCCCGCCCTGCCAAAGCGGTGCGTGCTGTCTCGACCAATAATCCGCATCAGAAGAGTCTGGCAGGTCCGGTGAAGCGGGTAGCACCGTCGTCGGATCAGAAGCCGGCAAGGAAACCGGCCCAGGGACAAGGCCGCCAGAACGGTGGAGGACGGCGGTCATCCGGCGGCGGTCGTGGGTTCCGCAACCCAGAGCCGCAGTTCATGAAAAAGCGCGAGGGTGGCAATGTGCCGGCCATCGATCCGAAAGTGCTGCGTATCATTCCACTTGGTGGGCAGGAGGAAGTCGGGCGCAATATGACCGTGTTCGAATACGGAAATGATATCGTCATCATCGACATGGGGATGCAGTTCCCGGAAGAAGACATGCCGGGTATCGATTATATCGTGCCGAATGTCGACTATCTCAAGGGGAAAGAGCAGAATATCCGGGGCGTCCTGTTCACGCATGGGCACCTCGACCATATCGGGGCCGCGCCGATCCTTCTGAAACAGCTCAAGTATCCGACGATCGTCGGCCGGGACTTCACCTTGGCGCTCCTGCAGCGGAAAGTAGAAGATCAAGACAAAGGAGCCTCCAAGCAGCTCAAGATGATCCGTGTCAAATCGCTTGACGACAAACTTCGACTCGGAGCGTTCGAGGTCCGTTTTTTCGAAGTGGAACACTCGATCATGGATGCCATGGGCATCGCTCTGGTGACACCGAACGGCTCCATCATCCATCTCGGGGATTGGACGATTACCAATGACCCTATCGATCCCAAGGCGAGCGATATCAATTACAATCACCTTGAAAATCTTCCGAAGCCGACGATTCTCATGTTGGAGAGCCTCGGTGCGACCAAGAAGGGCTTGCCGCCATCAGAAACGGAAGTCCATACCAATCTTCAGAACCTTATCCGGAGTGCTCCGGGACGAGTCATCATCGGGACTTTCGCCTCGCAGGTGCGGCGGATCGCCTATCTCATCGAGTATGCCGAGCGTATGGGCAAGCGGGTCGCGCTTGAGGGGTACAGTATGAAAATGAATATCGAGGTGGCTAAGGAACTCGGGTATCTCAAGGCGAAGCCGGAGACGCTCATCACTGTGAACGATATTCACAAGTATCCGGACAATCAGATCGTCATCATCTGTACCGGAGCACAAGGCGAATCCAATGCAGTCTTGTCGCGCATCGTGACCGACAACCATCGTTTCATCAAGCTGCAGAAGAACGACACGATCGTGTTTTCTTCCTCGGTCATTCCGGGGAATGAACGGAGCATCCAGCGGTTGAAGGATAATCTGTACCGGAAGTGCGATCATGTCATCCATTCCGATATCATGGAGATCCATATCGGAGGGCATGGTACGATCTGGGAAATCGAGAAGATTCTCCGGGCGGCCAAAGCCGACTACGTGATGCCCGTGTACGCGAATCATTTTTTTCTGGTTGAGGCAGCCAAGATTGCCGAACGTATCGGGTACTCCGAAAAGCAGGTTTTCGTGCTTGATAACGGACACATCCTCGAAGTTCCGGAAAAAGATAAAGGCCTTCCATATATCAGAAAAGAGAAAGCGGATGCGAATTATGTCTTTGTTGATGGACTCGGTATCGGTGATATCGGACACGTCGTCCTGCGTGATCGCCAGATGCTTTCGGAAGACGGTATGGTCGTCATCATCGTGCTGATTGAAAATAAGAGCAAAAAAGTGCTCGGGAACATCCAGATCATCTCGCGCGGGTTCATTCACGTGAAGGAGAATTTCGACCTGGTCAACGAGACGAAGCGCAAGGTGCAGGATATTATCAAGAAGAATACTGCTGCCGGTATGCAGCTGGACTGGGAGAATGTCCGGAGCCAGATCCAGGACAATATTGGTCAGTTCCTCTTCACGAAGACTGAGCGCCGTCCGATGGTCCTTCCGGTCGTGACGGAGGTATAGTCTCGTGCCCGTCAGAACGCGACCGTGTTCCGGTGATTGAAGTCGCTATTACAAAATCCCTGATTTTCATCAGGGATTTTGTATATTCTACGCTGTGAATCAGGGGGGGGAGGGAGCTTAAGGCGCAGCTTCCCTCCAATTGAAGTTGCATTTCCTCGTCCCTGGACAGATGAGGGTCTCGTCATCACAGCCGGTAGCGACACCGGTATCCTGGGCCACTTCCGGACAGTAGGTATCGGTCACGGCTTTGGCATCTGGTATCGAACAGGTGTTTG
>CAYMZY010000035.1:0-8027 GCA_964395165.1 uncultured Bdellovibrionales bacterium
GATTGGAAAGCAGATCGAGATAGCGACGGCGAAGTCGCTCTTCTTCATCCTGCAGGCCGAAATGTTCGGTCGGAATCGGCCGCATGGACTTGCTCAGGATGCGCCACGACGCGACATCGAGTGTCTTCTCATCCTTCTTCGTCAGAAAAACGGTACCGTTCGCCTCGATGAAGTCACCGATCTCAATCGTATCAGCGAATAGGCGAAGCGCCTCCGCACCGGTCGTCTGTTCGGAAAGGAAGATCTGGAATTTTCCGCTTCCGTCCTCGATATGCGCGAAACCGATTTTCCCCATCATCCGGAGCGAACGCACCCGACCGGCGATCACGATGGCCTCCTTGGAAGCCGCCAGTTCATCGAATCGGGACAGGAGCGTCGCGTGATCGATGGTCCGACCGGTCTTCTCGGGATACGCCGTCCCGAACACTTCGGTGAGGCGGGCTAGTTTTTCCTGTTTGGTGGCAAGTATATCTTCGCGCATACGGATTCGTTACATTCAAAAGTCTTCCTGTACTCTACCGATTTTTCTCTTTTCAGGCAAGAAAAAACCGCCCAAGATTCGGCGGTTCTTCCAGAAAGATCATCCGGTGACTACTTCACATCAAGGATCTCATACTTGATCTTGCCGGCCGGGGCCTGTACTTCCACCTTGTCGCCCTTTTGCTGCCCCATGAACGCCTTACCGAGTGGGGACTCGTTCGAAATCTTACCGTGGGCAGGATCGACCTCGTTCGAACCGACGATCTCGAAGGCGAGCTCCTTGCTGCCGAGCTTCACGGTCAGCTTGGACCCCATGCCTACTTCCGATCCCTTGGTATTGGTATCGGCCAGGATAGCATCGCGCAGAAGCGTCTCCAGTTCCATGATACGATTCTCGTTTTCATCCTGCTGCCGCTTCGCCTCACTGTATTCGGCATTCTCGGACAAGTCACCCTGTTCCTTCGCCTCCTTGATTGCCTGAGCGATCGCAATGCGGGTCATAGTCTTCCGCTCCTCGAGTTCGGTTTCCAATTTTTTCAGACCTTCTTCGGTGTAAATCCTAGACATGTTTTTCTCTTAATAAAATAACGGATACTTAAATCCAACCCCACCGGCATTCGCCTTGTTTGATAAGCGAAACCAGTAAGTGTGTCCTTTCCTACAAACAGAACGGTCGTCATCCCGTTCACCCTCCGGAATGACAAGGAGACTTTTTGGCGAAAAAATCAGCGCAGAAACGCCGACGTCCCCTCTGAAACGTATACATGTTACCAGACGCCCGGGAAATGTCAACTCCGAAAAAAGAATGTTTTTTATGGCTTTTTTGAGCCTCTAATGAGAGTCATTTCGACCATCAAAATACCACTGATACACTTCTTTGGTCACCGGAACCGCATTGTATCCTTCCTCTCCCTGTCCTTCGACGAGCACGATCAAGGCGATCTCCGGTTTTTCATACGGAGCGAAGGAAACGAACCACCCATGCGTGTCCTTGCCCGTTCCGAACTGGGCCGTCCCCGTCTTGCCGGCTACCGTGACCGGCAGATCCCTGAGCGGTTGTGCGGTCCCTTCGGTGACTGTCTCCCGCATTCCCTCGCGCACTATCCTGAGAATGTTCGCATCGACGAAGTCCCTGCGCACGACGGGCGATTCGACCGGGGACAATTTTCCAGAGGCATCGCGAATATGGGACACAAGCCGCGGCTCCCTCAGGATTCCCCCGTTCCCTATCGTGGCGATGGAATTGAGAATCTGAAGCGGCGTGGCAGTCACAAATCCCTGGCCGATCGCCGCGTGATAGTCGTCACCGATATACCAGCGCTCACCGAAACGCCTCTGCTTCCAATCGGGATCGGGCAAGAATCCATCCGCTTCTCCGGGAATGTCGATGCCCGTTTTCTTCCCATACCCGAAGAACTCCTCGTACGCTTTCATTCTCCGCATGCCGAGGCCAGGCACGCTTCCATATCCGCCACCGACGGAATAAAAGTAAACATCGCTCGACACGGCGATAGCCCGGCGGATATCCGTGAATCCGTGCGCCTTCCAGTCCCCAAAAAAGAATTTACCGATACTGATGCCGCCCCGACTCTCGATTTCCGTATGTTCATTGACGACACCCTCGGCAAGAGCGGCGGCGGCGATGACGGGCTTGATCGTGGAACCCGGCGGATACTCCCCACTTACCGCGCGATCGAAAAGCGGACGGGCATCATCCGCCAAAAGCTCTTCATAGTGCTTCTGATCGATACCTCCCGAAAAGAGATTGTTATCATAACTCGGGAGGCTCACAAGCGCGAGGACACCACCGGTCCTCGGATCCATCGCGACGGCCGCCGCCCGCTTCAGACTCTTCGCCTCAAGCAGCGCACTCAGACTATCGAATACCTTCTTTTGCAGTCCGGCGTCGATATGGAGGATAATATCGTTCCCGGGAACCGGCTGAGTGCTCCCAAGCTCCTTCTTGATCTTCCCGAGCGCATCCACCTCAACCCGATCGGCGCCGTTTTGCCCTCGAAGAGACGACTCATACGATTTCTCGATCCCCTCCTTCCCGATCATGTCCGAAAGTCCGTATTCCGGATACATGTCGAGTTCCTGCTGTCGTATCTTGCCTTCATACCCAATCAGATGGGAAAAGATCGCTCCGTCCTTGTACTGACGCTCCGCCGATTTCATCAATACCACTCCTGGAAAATCCGCTTGCCGTCCGAGAAAGATAAGCATTTCTTCCTGGGTAAGCCCGCTCTTGAGCAAAAGCGGCAATGTCAGGCTCACTTTCGATCCAAAGACCGAGGACGCGGTCTCTTGATCGATATCAATGACGCTACGAAGAAGTTCTTGCTCCCGGATTCGGGTCTCTTCTTCACGCGGCAGATCGGATGGCACGACCGCAAGATCGAGAGTCGGAATATTTTCCACCAATGCCTGTCCGGAACGATCATAGATGATTCCGCGAGGAGCGGGAATCGTAATCATCCGAAGACTGTTGCGTTCCGCCATGTCCTGATACTTCTTTCCCTGCACCGTATTCAGGATGAAGACCCTTCCTGCCAAGAGAGTGAGAACAAAAAAAGAAAGCCACCATATACTTCGGAACCACCACTTGGAGAGAGGCCATTCGAGACGAGCGGCATCCTCTTCGGTAACGGTCAGTACGGCATCATCGATCTCACGACCACGCCTAGAAGGATGCACCAGATTGCGGATGAAAAGCTTCATGGATCAAAGTGCTCATTTCAATGAAAACTGCGCTTCCTGCCTCAGTGTCCGGATCACCGATTCGAACCAGCGAAGTACCGGAACAAGAAGAGCGAACAGAAAGAGTGTCAGAAAAAAACTCGGAAACATACCCGTCAGATCCAAGCGCTCCTTCGGCGATCCGACCAATAGCCAGTCAAAAACGGGATACCCGATCGCCGCACCACCAGCGAACACCGCCAGAACGATGAATCCGAGACCACTCCGCTCTCCCAACAACGTACGTTTCATGAAGAAGCTTACGGAGTACGATGCACCAATGAAGTAGAGAGAGGTGAACTGGACGGAACCGAACAGGATACTATCACAAATGATGACGACGGTCAGAAGCGGAAATAGAACAGCCGGGAAACCGAGAAAGGCCGTCCAGATGACTGCCGCGACCACCAGCGTGACCGGAACGGAGACGGAAGGAAAAAGCATCGGTATGAACGCGGTATGCAACAGAACGACCCCCGCTATGCTTGCGATACGCATCCAGATACTCATGGCTTTGATCCTAAGATAATCGAAACGAAACGAATATCCGAATACTTCACCGGAGCGATGACCGGAGCCCGCTGAAAAAGCTTGTCCGGGGTATATTCCGGATCTTGAAGCGTCCCGACAAGGAGTCCACGCGGAAACTCTCCTCCCAATCCGGATGTCACTATCGTATCGCCGCGCCTGAAAGCGTCCGTACGTGGAACCATATCGAACAGGAGGCCGAGACCGTGTTCGCCGCGGACAATTCCCTTAGCCGCTCCGTCCGGAGTCGTTACCGCTATCATGCTCTCGGGACTTGAGAGAAGATCGACACGGGAACTGCCGAGAAAAACTTCTGTGATTTTCCCTATCAGGATACCCTTTCCGATAATCACCGGCATACCGGTCTCCACATGAGCACCACTCCCCTGATTGATGATGAGCGATTGTCCGCGGGCCAACCCACCGAGCGCTATGACTTCGGCAGAGATAAGCTGGTACTGATTCCGCAAATCAAGATCAAAATCCCTTCGAAGCGTCTCATTTTCCTGGCGCACTTCTTTCAGGAGGGCTATCTCGGATCGCAGGTCGAGATTCTCCCGGATTAGATCCTCGTTTCTTACCTTCAGCTCGCCAATAGAAGAAAGAAAGCGAGTCGTCTCATGTGATTCGAATGCCACATATGAGAATAAGCGTTCAAACGGGAAAAGAAATATCTGTGTGACCGATGCGATCGATTTTCCAAAAAATGTCGGGCTCCACCAGGCCAAAAACCCAAGCATACACAAGGCAAGAATCGCCCTGGAAAGTTTCGTCTGAAAAAAAAGTTTTCTGACCATCTTGTTGTGACCGCTTATCGGTTATGAACCGTCTCCGGATTCAGGAAGAGAGGTATGCCCGTGTCACTTCCTCCTCGATCAGGACCTCCTGCAGATGTTCCATATCATCGAGCACCAATCCGGTACCGCGCACTACTGCTGTAAGAGGGTCTTCCATCATACGGACAAGGATGCCAGTCTGATTGGCCAGGAGACGGTCCAGCCCTCGTATCAGTCCGCCGCCGCCAGCGAGAATGATCCCGCGTTGCATCACATCGGATAAAAGTTCCGGGGGCGTCTCTTCAATGATCGTCTTCACGTTGTTCACGATGACACGGATCGAGCGGGAAAGCGCCTCACGAACATGTTCATCGTTTATGATGACTTCCTTGGGAAGCCCGGACACGAGGTCGCGCCCACGAAGCGCATATGTCAGACGTTCCCGGAGAGGAAACGCATTCCCGATCGCGATCTTCACTTCTTCCGCGGTCTTTTCTCCTACCAGGATATTGAATTCATCACGACAATAACGCACGATATCCTCGTTCATCTCGTCTCCGGCGATACGAAGACTTCTTGAAACCACCACCCCGCCAAGCGAGATGACCGCAATCTCCGTCGTCCCGCCGCCAATATCGACCACCATATTCCCGCCAGCTTCAGTGACGGGTAACCGGGCGCCGATCGCTGCAGCCATCGGTTCGTCAATCAGAAATGCCTGTCGGGCTCCGGCATTCAGAGCCGCCTCGATTACGGCTCGCTTCTCCACCTCCGTCACGCCCGAAGGGATACCAATGAGGACCCTCGGCCGACGCAAGAATGAAAACTTCCCCCGGTTTACCTTGTGAATGAAATATCGGAGCATCTGTTGGGTCACCTCGAAATCGCTCACGACCCCATCGACGAGCGGCCGAGTCGCCACGATATGGCTCGGTGTTTTCCCGACCATTTTCTTCGCTTCACGACCAATGGCGAGAATCTGTCCGGTTCGCTGATTGACCGCGACTACCGATGGCTCATTGATCAGGATGCCACGACCCTTCACGTAGACCAGCGTATTGGCGGTTCCGAGATCGATACCGATATCGGGAGCCAGATGACCAAAAAACCGGTTGATCAAGTCCTTCTGGATTTTTCTCAGGAAGAGTGAAAATGTCATAAGCAATATGAAACAGGATAGTCCATTCTATCCTGTTTTGCGGAATTATTCCAATCCATCGCGATAAAACGGCTTTTTTCTTGTCAGGGTGTCAAACGCTTCACGTCACGAGGATACAGAAGCGCTTCTTTGATACTTCCTAATCCGAGCAGTTTCTGAATGATGCGCTCCGAACCGAGCCCCCAACCGCCATGCGCCGGAGCCCCATAGCGGAACACATCCAGATAATCCCGGAATTGTTCAGGATCGAGCCCCTTTCGACGGATCGAATCGACCAGCATCCGGTAATCATGGATACGCTGTCCTCCGGACGCGATCTCTACTCCGCGGAAAAGGAGATCGAACGTCTCCGTATACGTCCCATCCGCACTCGGCATGCTATAGAACGGACGGAGTGCCGCCGGATAATGCGTGAGAAAAACGAAATCCGATCCGTGCTCTCTGGAAACATATTCACTGATCATCCGCTCTCCCTCCCCGTCGATATCCTCGTTCTCAATCTCTTTTCCGTATTCTTTTTTCAGAATCTGCAACGCCTCTGAGAGGCGGATACGGGGAATCGCTACTTGCGGCGGCAGGTGTCCGGCATACCGGCCCAGTTCAACGGATCCCTCCTCGCCGAAAGATGCGAATGTCGAGAAAATAATCCTTTCAAGCATCACCATGACATCCTCCACCCCATCGATAAAGGCCATCTCGCCATCAAGGCCGACATATTCGTTGACATGACGGGATGTGAAGTGAGGTTCAGCCCGGAATACAGAACCGATTTCGAACACGCGCTCGAAAACCGTCGCTCCCGCCTGCTTGTAGAACTGCGGCGATTGAGCCAGATACGCTTCGCGATCGAAATACTTGATCTTGAAGAAATTTGCCCCTCCCTCGGTGGCAGAAGAGAGGATTTTTGGCGTTTTGATTTCGACAAACTCTTCCTTTCGGCAAGCCTGATCATATCCGGCAAGCAACAAGGAATAAAGTCTGAAGATCGCCTGTATTTTCGGATGCCGAAGCGAAACGGTTCGGTTATTAAGTAAAGTATCGAGGTTGATATCGAGATCCACGGACGAAACATCGATAGGAAGATCCTCTTCTCCTTTGGCGAGCACCGTGAGCTCAAGCGCTTCGATCTCTACCGCGCCTGTCAGCTCACCTTCCTTCTTCGCATTGGCCGGGCGCTCATTCACTCTGCCGACCAGAGAGATGACGGTTTCATTCCGCACCTCATGCACGGCCATGCACGACTCAAGATGATTCGGCAGCACGACGACCTGAACCGATCCCGACCGGTCCCGTACATCTAGAAATACGAGCTTCCCATGATCCCGACGCACGCTCACCCAGCCTTTCAAAAACACTTCCTTCCCTATCTGCGAAGGGACCTCCCGTATCAACATCCGTTGCATATCCTTGTATCCTTCTACTGATTATGGTCGCTTTTCCGAAAGAATTCCGTCACTTCGTCCGCCAACTGGCTCGGTACGATTTTGGTCTTCAGATATGTCCTGACCGCTCCTGCAGACAACATTTCACTCATATCATCATCATCGACCGAGGCGGAAATGACGAAAATCGGTATACCCGACGACTCCGGAGCCTGATGAATCGCAGCAATCAGGTCTTTTCCATTGATTCCCGGAAGCATGGCATCCGTGATGATCAGATCCAAATTCTTTTCCTGCTGCGCTCGTTCGAGTCCTTTGGTACCATTGCGTTCGATCACGACTTCGTACCCCTCATCCTCCAGTTTCCGGACGAACATATCCACGAAAACCTCTTCGTCTTCGATGAAAAGGATGCGCTTCTTGCCAAGAGAGGACTGCTGGGCAAGCTTCGTCATCGTTTCACTTACGAGGCGTCGATTCTCATTCTTATCCTGTTCACCGAACTGTCGAAGATACCGATTAACCTCATCAACGACCTGGGATGGCGAAAAGTCCGTCTTGGGAATGAATCCGTTCGCGCCAAGCTTCACTGCGAGCTCCCGGTCTTCCGGGTTAGACAAGTTGCTGAAAATGACGATCGGGAGACTGGCCGGATAACGCGGTCCGCGCAACTCCTTGAGCACTTCAAGCCCTGACATCTCCGGGATGACCAGGTCAAGAAGAATGATGTCGAAACGCTGGTCATCGACCGCTTTCAGAACCGCCCGACCATTCGTGATATTCAAGACTTCGAAACCCGATGACTCGAATTTCTTCTTGTAAATATCCGCGATGAAGGAGTCATCTTCCACCAGGAGTATCTTCGCCATACCAAAAAGAAAAAAGTGTTACTCTTCACAAACTACTCTTCCATATTACACGGAATCCCGAGAAATCGGAAGCTCGAAGATAAACTCCGATCCG
>CAYMZY010000036.1:0-7805 GCA_964395165.1 uncultured Bdellovibrionales bacterium
CTGACAAATAAAACCAAAACCATCCTTCATCGGACGGTTTTGATTGATTATGAGCGGGTAACGGGAATCGAACCCGTCGCTTAACCTTGGGAAGGTCACGTATTACCACTATACTATACCCGCCTATCTCGCCGTATCATACCGCCCTGGGATCTTGCAAGCGAAAAACATGCCCATTGTATAGCATACAGACAGCACACGTAAAGGCCGGCCTGAATACCGCTCCCACCGATTTCGGAATGAGATGCGACCACCAACCAACCGTGCGACCCCAGGCTACACAAGGCTTCTCAAGACCAGTGAAGCTTGATAGACTGGAAGGGTTGTGTTTATACGTATCTTTACCCGCTCATTTTCTCTTCGAAACTATGAAACCGCATTCCCCCTTCGTCACCAAAAAGCGCCTTATCATCACCATAGTAGCAATCAGCCTCTTCGGTCTCAGCTGGGTCGCTTTTTCCGCCATCAAATCACACAAGACTGAATTCGCAGTCGGTTCCCTCGCCCTTTTCGAAAAAGTTTCCAAGCTTCTCCCGCTTGAACCCGATACCAAGAAAGAGATCGAGGTAGCTAACACCTTGGTCCAGGAACTCACCCTGCGTGATGACCGGGTCCGCGTGTATATGGTACTTCTCCAGAATAACTACGAACTCCGTCCGGGAGGCGGCTTCCTCGGTCAGTACGCGGTCATCAAAGTAAAAAACGCCGAGATCATCTCGACAGTCGTCGAAGATGCGAACCTTCTCGATCAGCGCATCAAGAACGCGAATATCAAAGTCACACCACCCTGGCCGCTCACCCGTTACGCCCAGATCAAACGCTGGATGCTCCGCGATTCCAACTTCTCACCCGATTTCCCCTACAATGCCCAAAAAGCTGAGTATTTCTATCGACTCGGTGGGGGCCACGAGAAATTTGATGCCGTCATCGCGGCCAACTCCGATGTCTTCAACCATCTCCTCGATGTGACCGGTCCGGTCACCATCTCCGGATTCGGAACCTTCTCAAGTACGGATGGTGCTCTCAAGCTTGAGGAAGCTGTCGAAAAGAATTACCTCGGTGACGATGTCCCGGCTGAACTCAAGCAGAATCGAAAGAATGTTATGAAACAGATCGCTGCCGAAATGATCA
This sequence comes from uncultured Bdellovibrionales bacterium, assembly GCA_964395165.1. Taxonomy (GTDB): domain Bacteria; phylum Patescibacteriota; class Minisyncoccia; order Moranbacterales; family UBA1568; genus JAGOSP01. The sequence goes on from CAYMZY010000036.1 coordinate 1,132, forward strand.
ACCGGCTCAACCATGTCGAAAAGATACAGAGTATCGCGGAATTCGCCCAAAGCGAACTCCGAAACAAGGACATCATGCTGTATTTCCATGACGAGCGCCTCCAGGCCCTCGTCGAAAGCGTCCATTGGGATGGTGGGGTCGAGACCGACTGGACCGGCGATTACCTTATGGTCGTCGACGCGAATCTCGGCGCCCTCAAAAGCGACTACTTCATAAAGCGTTCGCTTAAATACACCGTTGACTTCACCGGCGATACGCCGAAAGCCGATGTCTCGTATACCTACGACCATACCGCTACCCATGGCGACTGGCGCACGAGCGATTACCATACCTACGCCCGCATTCTCGCACCGGTCGGGTCGAAATACATCGACCAATCACGAAGACACACGGGTGGCGTCATCGGTCAAGATTCAACCGATCTCAAAAAAACGGTATTCGGATATAAAGTCGATGCCTTGATCGGACAAACTCTCGAAACGGGTATCGGATATACCTTGCCGGACACTATCACGCCTGATAATTACCATCTCCTTATCCAAAAACAATCCGGAACCGGAACCATACCGGTCACCGTCACAATCAAAACGAAAGACCGAGAGTACACTGAATCCTTCGAGCTCAAAAAAGACCTCAATATCTCCATCCAAACCAAAGAAGAACAAAAATAGACAAAAAAACTCCCCGGCAGATGAAACACCGAGGAGATGGGCAGACGAATCGCAATGGGTAGGTGGGACGATTCGTTCCCTAAAAGATGCGGCCGTAAAGAACTAAATGACTCTATACTTAGAAAAGCATTTCTTCAAGAAAAAGTCAAGTCCCTTGTTTTTCCCCTGTTTCAGAACTATCCTTCATTCAGAGATAATGCCGTTGAAATCGCACTCATACCCAAATCCTATGTCTGAAAAACTCCCCGCTATCCGTCACTCCTTCGCACATCTCCTTGCAGCAGCTGTCCTCAGGCTCCATCCTGACGCGCTGCCAACCATCGGTCCGGCTATCGAAGATGGTTTCTACTATGATTTCGATTTCACCACGCCGATCGGTGATGAGAACCTGAAGCGTATCGAAAAAGAAATGCGCAACATCCTCAAGACCTGGAAGAGTTTTGACAGCCGGGAAGTCACCGCTGAGGAAGCCAGGCAGATCTTCGCCGCGAACCCGTACAAGCTTGAACTCATCAGTGACATCATTGGGAAAGGCGAACCGATTACGCTCTACCGTTCCGGTGACTTCGAGGATCTCTGTCGAGGAGGGCACACCGAAACGATTTCCCTCATGCGGCCCGATGCCTTCAAGCTTACCCGGATAGCCGGCGCGTACTGGCGCGGAAACGATGAACAAAAAATGCTCACCCGCATCTATGGCTACGCCTTTGAAGACAAGGAGGCTCTCGATATACATGTCGCGCGTATTGAAGAAGCCAAGAAACGCGATCACAAGAAACTCGGAGTCGATCTCGACCTCTTCACCTTTTCCGACCTGGTTGGATCCGGTCTACCGCTCTGGACTCCGAAAGGAACACTTCTCCGTACCATGCTCGATCAATATGTCTGGGAACTGCGTTCGAAGGCCGGCTACGAGCGCGTCGAAATTCCGCATATCACCAAGAAAGACCTCTATATCACGAGCGGACACTGGGACAAATTCAAAGACGAACTTTTCCGTATCACGACCCGGGAAGGACACGAATTCGCCATGAAACCGATGAATTGTCCGCATCATACACAGATCTATGCCCGTAAACAATGGAGTTACCGAGAACTGCCTCAACGCTACGCGAACACGACCATGTGCTACCGGGATGAACAATCCGGCGAACTTTCCGGTCTCGCACGCGTCCGTTCCCTTACCCAAGACGACGCCCATGTTTTCTGCCGTATGTCACAGGCGAAGGAGGAATTCATAAAAATTTGGGATATCGTTCAGACCTTCTATAAATCCTTCGGTTTTGATCTGCGTGTCCGCATCTCGAGACATGACCCTTCAGTTCCGGACTCCTATCTCGGTACGGAGGAACAATGGAAGCTTGCCGAAACCATTCTCGAAGATATCGCGAAAGAGAAGAATGCTGACGCCTTCGACGGTATCGGGGAAGCGGCTTTCTATGGACCGAAGCTCGACTTCATGACCAGGGACGCTCTCGGGCGTGAGTGGCAAGTTGCGACCATCCAACTCGATATGAGCATGCCGGAACGGTTCAATCTTTCCTGCATCAATGAAAAGGGCGAACACGAACGCATCGTCATGATCCATGCCGCCATCATGGGATCCATAGAACGGTTCCTCAGCATGCTTATCGAGAATATCGCCGGCAATTTCCCACTCTGGCTCGCGCCGGAACAAGTCCGCATCCTTCCGATCGGCGAAGGACACCAGGCCTACGCGGAAACCCTTGCGGACACACTCAGAGACGCCTCGATACGCGTGTCTACCGATGCCTCGAGTGAATCCCTCGGAAAACGTATCCGAAGCGCCAAACTTCAGAAAATCCCCTACCTCATCGTCGTCGGTGACAAGGAGGTGGAGACCAGCACCCTCTCTCTCGAAAGCCGTGACCGCGGACAAATCGGTTCGATTGATGCCGATGCCCTCATCAGTCAGCTTCACACTGAAATCGCAGACAAACGATTCTCCGAACAATCATAAAAGACGTTTCTTCCAGAAAAAAACCGGGTATCTGCCGATGAGATACCCGGTTTTCATTTATTAGCAACTCCTAATTCCCCCACCACTACCATCCGCACCCCTCGAAAGAACTCCGAGGAGCGGCTATCCGACTTCGCGTTTTATCATCCAGCCTGTTTGCCAGACCATACAGGGCCTCTATCGTCTCGACAAGCGTTCGCCGATACAGATGCTCGACATCTCGCTCGGACAGTTGGTCGCAAAGCCAATCCGCGCAGTGTGATGCATACCCTCTCTCAGATGATGACAGTAAATTGCACCGCTCCGTAGCGAAGACTAGCAGGCGCCAGACGCGATCCCTATGCTCCAGATACCCGAGATCCTCATCGCCCATCTCGACGATCAATCCGGAAAGTAATCTCAATTCCCCACCACTTGTCACTTCCCTCCGATATATCTGAAATTCCAAAGAACGGATGTATTTCTCCATACGACGCCGCTTCCGGAAACGGCGACTCATATCTACCCCGAAGATGAGGCTACAGGCAACGAACGAGACGCAGCCGAACAGCAAGGTAAGCGGATATACATAAGCGCCCATGACACATCCTCCTCATGATAAATAACCTGTTAAAAAACGATTCCAAAACAATTCATCTGTAACACGACGACCTCTTTCAGTCAATATCTCCCCGACTGAAAAAGTGGATACCCTCAACGGGATGGTCCCTTCTTTCCGTCGCACGTGTCGGATGACCAAAGCCCCCGATGACTTTCCCGGGCACTCTTTTCTGCCTCCAGGAACAGTTTCTTCCGAGCGACATCCGGGGCATAGGCTGAAGCATATGCATACCCCTCACGTACTAGGATTTCATTCACGAATATCCCCTCTTCCAAGTAAACGAAACGAAGCATCCGCCCATATACATCCGTCTCCGATATGTCCCTCTCTAGTCGGACCCTCTTCCCTTCCACCAAATCCCTATTGAAGACGGAAGCCTCCTTACCGAAACATTCGACCCGCCGACGCGGATCGACCGTCTCCGGAGCGTTGATACCTATATAACGGACTTTCCGCCCGTCCTCAAGCTCTATCGTATCGCCATCCACCGCCCTCACCACCCGGTACAAAGCACCCTCCGTTTCCGCTTCATTCTTCTGGATCCAGATAGAAGGCAGGCGTATTCCGGATTCGGACAGCATCCATATGCACATGAACAGAAAAAGCATGCTCATGACACCCAACCAGACCGACTGTTTCCGAGAGAGCATACGCAAGAAAGTCATTCTTTCGCTAATCGATCGCTGGTCTGACGCACGATTGCGAGCAAGGTTTCGAACCGGTCATCCGATGAATTCACATTCACCTTCTCATGTCCGCAGACAAGACAGCGATGAGTGATCCGATACACGTCTCTGACTACGATCACCGCTACCGGCTCCATCATCGACCGGCATTCAGCCGCCCGGTCTCCAGGTTCCCTATCGACATGCCGGCTCCACAAGCAAACTGGGCAGTGGTTCGTATACCCATTACCGACAACGGCTTTTCCGCAACGTCCGCAAGTGAAATCCTCCTTATTCCGTATGAAAACCATAAGTTCACTTCTTCAAAAGGATTTTATTGATAGCGTCTTCATCCCCGCAGGAATATTTCCGGCTCGCAGAATAGAAATGTTTATCCCCGCCATAACAACCCTCGTTATCCCGGTGAAGCCGAGCCATCATCGGCATGAGAAAACCTATTTTTTTCTCTCGGAAAAACCGATGCAGCCGATCCAGAGTTTCCGAACGCGCTTCCTTGTCCATCCGGACGAAACGGCCCATATCGTCTCCGATTTTCCCGCTCCAATCGAGATGAACCAAGACATGGTTCGCCTTTGAAGCATACTCCGGATGCCAGAGAAGCGCCCAACACCAATCACCCGGCTTTTTCCACCAGCGGGAAAAACAGGACCCATCCTCAATATTCCCTTCCGCATCGATTCCTACCCCGCCTTCAATGAAATCAAATTGGCGTAGATAGCTCTCATTCTTGATATCGTTCGTCTGCGCTCCGATCACGATCTTCATGCCTCGGAATTCCGCGTACTCTCGCATAGAGACGATGACTTCCGACATCCGTGTCCGATTCAGATCCGAGGCATCCTGATAAAAGACTTGTCCAAAAAGAAAGACTTGTATCCCAAGATCCATCGCCCTCTCGGTGATATATTCGAGATACTTCCGATACTCAGCGCTCTCAAGCGTCGGCTTGCACGTATGCTCACCCCAAAAATTCTTGCTCCCCTTGCGGCACATTTTCTTGAAATCGAATTGTCTGCTCTCAGCCGGGTAATCGTAATTCGCTTTCACATCGATTGCCTCGGCGAGAAACATCCCATATACCGTATTCGGTTTCGTGATCTCCTGATGTATCCGATACGCCGTTTCGAAATCGGGCGGCTCGAGCCAAGTTTCAAGGGCCCGATGAAGATAGTAGCACTGGGACCGATTGATCATCGCGACCGAACTTCGATCATCACCACCGAAACCATTCAGAAGCCCATCCGCCACACACCCTTTCATCTTGATAAGATCCATATTCGGATCCGGTGGTGGTGGTAGGACCGGCCATCGCGATCCATTTTCCTCAGCCCGCTGCGCTACCGGCTCAGGCTCGTATACGATTGGCAAGGATTCCTGTTCCACGGTCAGAACCGGTTCAGCTGGGACCTGTATCGAACGAATCACTACCACCGCGTAACTGAAAACTCCGATTCCTCCCAAAACGAACACTGCCAATCCGACCCTTTTTATCCACCGACGGACAAAGAGCGTTCGTTCAATCCTTTCAAAAATAGGAGACATTCTTTCCTTCATAAGCACCTTCTATCATACCCCATTTGAAGATCAGCATAAAGAATCCCTCCCTCTCGAAAAAAGACGACCATACAACAAGGCACGATCAGCGCCCTAGAAAAAGAAAAAGAGCTGGTCAGGCTCTTCTTATTTCACGGGACCATGGCCACCGAACCTAATAATTCATCAGGTGACCAAGAAGTTTATTGATGATCCGCGAAGAATCCGTATGATACCTGGCGAGTGCCAGAATCCGACATCTCGTATCAGCAATTTCCGCTTCAGTCAAAAGGTCGTAAGATAGGACACGCTGATCCTGTTTCTTGTTCGTACGGAAATAGATACAGCTGCTGCTGAACAATAAATGCAGACTATTGTCCGCACAGTCTTCGAGTTTTGAGAGGAACTGCCCATGCAGCATCGGTTCCTTCGTAATGGTTCCGATACCGAAACGAGCAATATGGTAAGCCATACGAGTACCGACCGACACATCCTTCGAATAGGAAAAAAAATCCCTCGCTCCTTTCTCATTGAGCGTAAGAGCGAGCCAGCCGCCATTCACGATGATACGTGACATACGAAGCGATTCAACCGGGTCCATCGATCTCCAAAGCAATTCGCTTGGCGGCCGATCGGGTGCCGATTCCGCACTGGCGATGACGTAACGCGGATCGCCCGATTTGAACTCCTGAACTGCTTCCATAATCCGTACCCTCCTTGTAAAATTGCTCCTGTCCGAATTGGACTAAACAGAGTACTATATTTACCATAATTCTGTCCAGCCTCCGAGTCTTGTTTTTGATTTAAGCTGGATAGTGGCTACGGTAAGAACTCATTACTTTGAAAAAGCTTGATGTAAGCAATGAAAAAAGAGCTGGTCAGGCTCTCTCGTATTCTTTATTGACCATGTACCGAGGTGCTACTCATTGCCTGACGCGCCACTTCAAGGAGTGGACGGAGATATGGATTGCGCTCTTCGCTCATTTCCGCCAGAACTTCATCCTCGCAGGACAAGCCGAGGCTAATATCGACCACCCGCAGCGCCGCCTCATCGATGCTATTGGTAATAGCACGGCGATCCGCTTCGGATAGATTTTCGGGATTGGGAACCGAGGCAATAATTCCCTCTAGAGCTCCCTCGATCGCGTCCATGACTTGTGCCATTGCTACTGGGTCCAGTGACATGAAGTCCTCCTTGTTAA
>CAYMZY010000037.1:0-7482 GCA_964395165.1 uncultured Bdellovibrionales bacterium
CTCAGATCTCGCGAATCTTGAGTTTGAGGAAGTGGGAAGCGCAGCTCATGCATGGATCATACGCGCGAATGATCTTCTCACATTCAAGACCGAGCGTATCACGATCCATCGAGAGATTGTCCTGGATGAATTTGCCGAGATCCTGCTCGATCGTGATCTGATTCTGTCCGGTCGGAACAATCACTTCGCCGTGAGTCACAATACCTTTCTCGTCCGTCTCATACTTATGATACAGCGTTCCGCGCGGCGCCTCGACGACACCGACACCCACCGTCGCCCGCGGCACTATTTTCTGCAACTCCTCCTTCACGAAGGTCGCGTTTGAAAGGATATCAATGGACTCATCGACCGAGTGAAGGATGGCGATAGCCTGTGCAAGACAGTTGTCATATACGTCATGAGAAGGAAATCGTTTGAGAGCCTCGGCCGCGTCACGGAGTGTATTCGGGTGGAAGGCATCCTTGTTCAGGTTCACTCTGGCAAGCGCTCCGACGCGAAAAACTTTTCCATCAAATGTATATCCGGAAGCCTGCGAATACGGGATGACGACATGTTCCAAATGACTCCGATACCCGCTCTCATCGCACACCTTGCCATTCATGTCCCACAGTTCGCCCTCGAGATAGGAGAATGGCGTGGATTTGAGACCGATGTAGTCGGTTTCACGCACGAAAGAAAAGGGGCAGTTCGCGAAAAGATCGATTGAACGGAGTATAGTCGGCCGAATCGCCTTGAGCTCTTCGAGACACTTGTCCATCTCCTCCTTTTCGGGAATCTTGGCGAATCCGCCCGGCATGAGAAATGGTGCATGAACACTCCGCCCGCCCGCAAGTATCGAGAGGTGATTACCGACCGATTTGATCGCGAACGCGTCGTGTAGGACATCGTGCTGCGCCGGGTCGCTCTCATCGAACGCGAGCAACGAATCCTTGCCGAAAAAATCAGGTGCCACGAAAATATAGAGATGGAGCGCGTGATCACGGATGATCAGCCCGTGATACGAAAGTGCGCGGAGCAGCTTCGTCTGCTCGGTCGGTTCGAGGTCGAATCCCTTTTCGACCGCTTCGATGCTCGCCATGAGATGCGCGTTGGAGCAAGTACCACAGATACGGGCGAGCATCTGGGGAATCGCCATGATCGGCTTACCCACCATCGCTTGGGTGAAAAACCGCTTGTATTCATTGATGGCGAACTGTACCGAAGTCACCTTACCGTCCTCGATCAGGACCTCGAGTCCGGCCGACCCTTCGATCTTCGTGATTTCCTTGATGCTGAACGCGCTCATTTCCGATACCTGATGCATAGGCTGTTGTTAGAAAAGAATGTTTTAAGATATCTTAGGCCACACCTTCCACCACCGGCTTCGGCTCGACGATGCCGAACTCGATCAACATCTCGTTTAAGACCTTGATGAATACTTCCTCCTGCATCGGACAGCCGTTCACGCGCGCGTCCACCGTCACGAGCTCATCGATTTTTTTGGCTTTCTCTCCGTAATGGAAACGTTCCAACAAAAAATGGATCTGCTCCTCGACTTCAGGCGGAAACTGATTGCGCTGGCACGACGGCATACCCATATTGGCGCAGGCCCCGATAGCGACGAGCTTGGTGGCCTTCGATCGGACATCGAGCAACTTAGTCTCCTGCTCCGGCGACGCGATCGCTCCTTCGACGAAGGCGACATCCATCTGATCGATGACATTTTTCGACTGGAGCACCTTGGCATACCGGATATCAAGGAGCGGCAACCATTCCTGATAGTGATCATTCAGGTACTCGGCGAACATCACTGTGCTATCTTCACAGCAGGAAAATGAGAACCAGCCAATGCGGAGTTTTTTCTGGGAAGGCATACGCGCAATACGAAAATAGGAGAGCAGATTACTCTCCTATTCTATCAGAGCTTCGCGAAAAAGTCTTTCAGGATCGGGCCGGATTCTCCGCGCACTTCACGCAGCGACAACCCTCCTTCTTGATGATATCCTCGAAATACTCCTTGCCGTAATCATAGGTCAGTTCTTCCCCGACCTTGATGGCGCGACGCGCGACGATGAAAATGCGCCCACGCCGATCGACCGCCTCACAGTTCGGACGACAGGAGTGATTGGCATAACGGGCGGTATTCCAACGCGGACTCCCATCGATATCGATACGCGAATTCACATTGAAGATATACCGGTTCTGCAACGTATCTCCCCGCTCCCGAGGGACACGATTGCCCACATACTCGATGATCGTTGCACCCTTCTTGATCGTTTCGAAGGCATACAGACCGAGACCCGCACTCGATCGTTTCACCCGCACATCGAATTCCGCTTTCGTCGCTTCCATACGCACGCATTTTTTCAGCATTTTACTCCACGCAGTGTATCGTATTTGCGCATCTCCTGCCAAGTGTCTCTTCCTGAAAAAAAGAAAACGGCTTCCGAAGAAACCGTTTCGAATGAATCAGGCTGATACAATGATCAACCTATTCGGCCGCCCGCTCGATGAATTCCAGAATGAGCTCCTGGCGGGAACGTGGAATGCCTGACGACCTGCTGTTGTTCCGATTCAACCGACGGGCGTATTCCCGCATGAGGCAGAACGCGAACACCGTCCGCCTTTCCGGCAGCAGAACTTCATCGGGGCATCCGATATCAACCGCCTTACAGAAATCCGCAAGGGTGATTGACTTCTTCATCTCGTACGTCCAAGCACAAAGACTGTGCAAGTACGTATAGTATTCCCCGCCGGGCCGGAGTGTGATATCCGGTCTTGCGCCATCCCGCCACAGCTCGATGCTGATCCGACGAGCACAATCCAACGCCTCCTCCTGGAGGATGCCCCGATAGGCATGTGAGAAAAACCCTTTCCGTTTCGCAATCCGATCGAAACGTTCCATCAATCGTTTGCCGACCGACACGGTAAGGTACTCGGCATTCGTCAGGGTAAGGATTGAAAGACTGAGTTCATCGAAAAGCCAGTCTTTCTCAGCTTCCGGAGAAATATTCTCCACCCACCCTTGATTCACGCACAACGGTACGATACGACCGAGCAATTCCGCATGCTCGAACAAAAATTGCGCACCGTCTGCCCAGGACAACTTCTTCAACCACCGCGCCAAGGGAATCGGTTTGTTGACACCGCACCTCACGCACTGCTTCCCCCCTTTCTTCCGTCCCTGACCCGCGACACACACCGGGTGCGAGTTGTTATTCAAAAACACCACTGAGGATACACCACTGCCCTGCGTCATGATTTTTCCTTTCTTTCATGACTTTGTTAAAAAACCGGCCCCACATCCTGCTTCCACACGTTTGGGAAATTTTAATTGTACTACAAAATACATTTAAAGTCAAGAACACAACCAGCCCCACCCCCTCACATCAGGACATCCTTCTCTGGAAAAGTCACCACCAAAAGAAATGTGCCAGGAATTCGAAACCACCAGGGGGCTGTCGCCAAACGCACAGACAATGAATACCCAGTAATGGATGACGTGACCCCTCCAGGATTTCCACTTCTTCCGCTCGGGCATTTGCATCGGGAAACATCTGTCTCATATGATCCGCAAACGCGAATTGCACAAGACGCATCACTTCAGACGGCAAGGTATTCATCCTACGTCCTCCTCTCTAAAAAAACTGCTTCATACGGTATACCCGAAACCATTCTGCGTCAAATCCCACTCCCCTTTCTCAAGGTTTCCATTAGTCGCATATAGAAACGCAGATTATGTGTCGACGCCAAACGACCGGCGAGAGGATCGGCTACCTTAAAAAGATGCCTGAGATACGCACGGGTATGTTGCACGCACAACTCGCAATCACAAGTCGGATCGACCGGCGAGAAATCCTCCCCGAATCGTTCGTTCTGGATATTAATGGTCCAGTAGAAATCCGAATCGGCATGATTTCCGCTACGAGCATCACCCATGAATCGAGATACTGGATTCTGGATCCCGGATTGCCCCCACAGAAACAACCTGCCATGCCGCCCCTCCCGTGTCGGAATGACGCAATCGAACATGTCCCAACCAAGAATATGGCAGCGAACGATATCGGACGGAGTACCGATACCGAGCGCGAAACGCGGTGAATCCTCAGGAATGGCGTTGGCTGTCGCTGCAAGGATGTCCTCCAGAAAATTCCCCGCATCGTCGATATGGCGACCGCCGAAACCGTACCCGTCGAATCCAATCGAAGCCAGACCAGTCGCGCAGCGCTGCCTTTCATCGACATGTATCCCGCCCTGGACGACACCGAAAAGGAGTGGCCGAGTCGCATCATCGAAACCACGTGTCTCGCACTGCCGGTCGTACTCGGTTCGGCAACGCCGTGCCCACCGGAGCGTCCGATCGACCGCTTTCACGATATCCTCCCTTGAAGCATCATTCGGCCGCGGATCATCCAGGCACACTATCATGTCCGTTCCGAGATCGAACTGGATAGCAATCGCCCGCTCCGGCGTGATAAGATGCTTCGACCCATCAAGTACCGAACGGAATTCCGCCCCATCATCGGTAATCCGCCCCATTTCGGCATGCTTATGGATAAGCGAATATATCTGATACCCGCCGGAATCCGAAAGCAACGGCCCATTCCATCCCATAAAAGCATGGACACCTCCCTGATCAGCACTTTCTTTCTGGGTTTTCTTAATTAGCTCGGTTCCCGGCTGCAGGTACAGATGATACGTATTCACCACGAGCGCCTCAACACCCGTTTCCCAGATATCAGAAGTCGACAATCCCCGAACCGAAGCTCGCGTCGCATCCGGCATGAAAAAGGGAGTAGCGAGTACTCCCTTTCTCGTCGTCAACTTCCCTATTCTTCCTCCACCCGGGGATATCGTCTTTTCGAACATATTTATTGATTCGTGACATTCAAATTTACAGGACTCCCATCTTCCCTACTGAGATACTTCGTATCCTGCACACTCTTCTCGATCCGAATATCCTGCTTCGTGAATTGATCCTTCCCCGTAAACACCACCCCATTCACCAGCTGAAGCTCCTTATTCATCATGGATGCATCCGGGGTGGCGGTCACCTGGAAACGCAATTCCCGGCTCTCACCGCGAGCCGCCCGATACGTGGCGAGATCCCAGGTAAGCGTATTCGTCCGATCATTCCACTCGACAGCTTCCGTATCGGGCATGAATTCCTTCTGATACTGCGAACTACTCGGCAAGGTGACGACCAGCTTCGCACTCGTGATATCGTTATACGCGTTGTTCAATCGAATCTTGAGCGTATACCGCGTCTCTTGACCTGCCACGGGCGGAAGTGGCCCTCTCTCCACGAAGAAATCATCATTCTGAGCCAAGTACAGACCGATACCCACGGATGAATTCACCTTCGTCACCATGGTGTTGCTCGCGATGATCTTATTGGAACCGATCGGTGTCGGGATATCCGGGCTGTCGATCTTCGCGATCGTCTGAATAGAAAAATTCTTCCCTGAAACACTCTCCGGAATAGGATCCAAAACCGGGATTGAGAAAGAAATGGTCCCACCGTCCCCCGAATTGAGACGCGCCAGCCCGGGGATGTCGGACGCCTTCCAGATCAACATCTGACTCGATGAATCATATGATCCTTTTTCCTGCTTGAGCTTCCGATAATCAAGTACCCCAGAACTCAAATTCATGGTAACGATAGCATCCCGAAGACCGATATTGCTTTCGTTTCGATACGAAATCTCAAAGTTCAGCATATCACCAGCATTGACACTCAGATCACGCTTGCCGTTTATGGTCTGAGCGATGGAAAGTGGCGGAACAACAATGCGGGTAAGCTGCTCGGATATGCCATAGGCGACGAATTTTCCACCACTTGTGTAACCGATTGACGCCTTGGCTTTCTTCACCTCATCACGAGCGCCAGATAATCTCCCCTTGATGATGATCTTTCCCTTCTGTTCGGAATCGAGGGTTCCGATATACCACACGGAATTCCCCTCCGACGGAGCCGGTTCCGCGGAGGTGAATAAGAACTGATCCGGATACTCGATCTTGACACGAATATTCGGAAGGTTCTTGTCGCTCTGATTCACATAATCGATGGCATATTCCATGATGTCATCACCCGATGACTGCTGAGGGGCCAACATATCGATAGCAAGAACAGAAGATGCTATCGAAACGCCATATTGCTCTTCCTTTTCGAATTGAGAACTCAGTCCCGTAGGTGAATAACGCAAACGCATTTTCAAAAAGAGGGTTTCTCCGCGCGAACCGTAAAACTTTCCCGAAAAAATCGCTTTGCCATCCGTACGCGCATTAACCGTCCCAAGAGGGATCTCCATCTGGGAACCGCTGATTTTTACTTTCGAATCTTCATCGGGCTGGAAGCCGTCCGGATACGCGACTACCAACGAGACGTCCTTTATGGCAGACCAGTTCCTGTTCCTATATACAACGGTAAACTCGCTCGATTCGGCACTTGCCACCTGTCTCGGACCGTTCACGGCCAAGACTACCTGTTCTTCGCTGTACATGAGGGACCGTATCTTGAACACGGAACCGACCAAAAGAGCCGAAACCGCGATTCCGCCCAGGACGAGCGCGATCCGATGTTTACGCTTCTGCTGCTGCATGAAAATTACTTCTTCACCCGGTCGGACGGTTGTCTGCCATTTCCCGGCCGCCTCAAAAGCCTGTCGCTTCTCTTCGGTCCCGTCTCCAGGCCCAGTCGGGTCATATACAGTATGCTCAGGCATACGATCGAGATGGAAATCCCGGCTGTGCAATTCTTCATTCAGATCCTGAAGTCCCATAGAGCTCTTGATTTCATTTCCTCCATTCTACCAAGAACATGGGTCCGATTCAATACGGACGCGCGCTAGAGAATCCATTCAATCAGATACCGGATCGCACGTTCGGTATCGCGCACATCACGATCGGAAACACGGATCTTCATCACTGCCGATAATGAATGCTCCTGAAAAACCCGCAAGAGTTTAATCACATTCCGGCTGATCAGAATGGATGGATGCTCTCCGCATTCGGATGGAAGAACGATGCCTCCTTGAGCCGGAGAAAAAAAGAATCGACCGTCCTCCGAAAACTTCTGTCCGCTCACCGCAGACACGCGAACCTCCATTCCGTATCCGAGCTGTGCGATCGTCCGAAAAAGAAAAGCGGTCGAAAGCAAACGGACGCGCGCTTCATCGTCATCCTCAGCGCTCTTTTCGGAACACTTCAGAAAATCGGCGAGGAACCGATAGAGTTTCTGATCAGGCTCGTCGAACTGTATCAACTGCTCAAAGCGATCGAGAGTCGAGAGTACGGTACGTAGTATTCCGAACCGGACACGGATCTTTGGGTACGACTCTTCTGCCAGCGCTCCTGTGATCTTACCTGTCCCACGCGTGCGCGCCACAGCTACATCAGCCAGCATTCCATTCTCAAGCTGACTCGCAAGCTTCGCACCCGACTTCCGTATCCCCTTAGCCACGGCTCGCACCTTCCCCTGTTCCTTGGTGTAAAACGTGTACA
>CAYMZY010000038.1:0-7123 GCA_964395165.1 uncultured Bdellovibrionales bacterium
GAGGAGGTTCGGGCGGATTTTTCTTCATTGTGGAGGGCAATCCGGGAGTTGGTTCCGGAGGGCGAGGAGGCGATTCGCTATGGGATGCCGACGATCCGGTTTCGCGGGAAGAATCTTGTCCATTGTGCCGTCATGAAAGAGCACTTCGGACTTTATCCGGCTGCTTCGGGAGTACGGGCTTTTGAAAATGAGATCGCGGGGAAGTATGGATATTCCAAAGGTGCCATCCGTTTTCCGTTCGGTAAGCGGCTGCCGATGCCGCTCATCCGTCGTATCGTGCGTTTCCGGCTGAAGGAGGAAATGGAAAGAAGCTAGACTAATCGATTTTTTTGAAAGTTACGTACTCAGTTTTTTGTTCATTCTAAGCGATTTTTTTCTTGACTTCAGACTTCAAATGTGCGATATTCGATAGGCTGTTCTTTGGAGGATTGTGGCTGAGCCATGATCCTTTTATCATTGTGGGTGAACATTAACATGTGAAGAGAGGCGGGTGAAAGAATGAGTGAATCAGTGGAACAGGCGATGAGAAGTATCATGGTTATCGTCGGCTCGGACAGCGATCTTTCGCAGTGCGGTGCGGGGCTTGAGTTGCTTCAGGAGTTTGAGGCACGCGGGATTGTCAGCGTGATATGTGTGTACACGACGAGCGTGCACCGGAACACCGAGGCGTTGTTTGAGCTGCTCAAAGAGATTCATGTGGGACAAGACGTGGATGTGATCATCGCCGGAGCTGGGTGGGCAGCACATCTGCCGGGGATGACCGACGCGTACCTGCGTTATACGCTGGCTAATACGCGTACTGTTGTCGTGGGGGTCGCGTTCGAGGATGTGTCCAATGAACAACATACGAAGGCGGCTCAGCTTTCCATTTCGGAAGTCCCGGGGACACAGGTCGTGTATCGGGACCAGGCCGGGCAGTTTGTCGGCGAAGAAGGTTTTCGTCGCGCATGCATCCTGGCGGCCCAGGGTGGATTGCCCCGTTTGCAGCCTCCCCAACCACGGTTGGAACAAGCGCGGAGTATCTTTGAAGTGCTGTCCATATTCTGCAGATAAAGAGGAGGAAGTAAAAATGCACGCGAAACCGAAGTATACGCCGTATCTCAGCGGTCTCGATCTGATCCATCAAGGCAAGGTCCGGGATACCTATGCGTTGGCAAATCCCGATTTGTTGCTCATGGTGGCAACCGATCGGATCAGTACACATGATGTCGTCCACCTGAGCCTGGTACCAGAGAAAGGCCAGATTCTCACGGCGATGACGGTGTTTTGGTCGTTGTGTATTTTTCCGGATATCCGGACGCACATCGTCACTTTCGGGAAGAGGATCTACGAATATCTCCCGCGGAATCAGTCGTATCCGGATGATCTTCATCTGCGGGCGATCGTCGTCCGTCGGGTCGAGGTGATGCCTTTCGAGCTCATTTTTCGAGCGCGGATGGCAGGGAGTTTGTGGAAGAAGTTTTATAGCAGGGGCGAGCCGAATCCGTATGGACTGGTGCTGCCCCCCGGTCTTCATCTCATGGACCGTCTTGATCCGCCGGTCTTCACGCCGACGGAGAAGTCCGACACGGATGATCCGGTGGATGCTTCCGTCTTGACCCAGGATGACAGGTACGAGGATGCGATCACGTTGGCCCGCCAGGTCTACGATGTAGGAAAGATTTATGCATCGTCGTGCTGTATCGAAATTATCGATACCAAGTTCGAGGTCGGTTTTGATTCGGACGGCGGCGTGCTTCTTGCTGATGAGTGGCTGACCGGTGACTGCAGTCGGTTCGTCAGGTCCACGGATATCTGCCTCGGTGCCGAACCGCCCTGGATGGACAAGGAACTCTTCCGGCAGGATGCGATGCGCCAGTGGACTCGTGGTGGGGTAGCGAAGGGTACGCCGCTCGTTTTCTCGGGTGAGGTCATCGCCGGGGGCATGCGGGCATATCGCGGTGTATTGGAGGATCTTTCTAGGTTCACACTCAAACAACTTCAGCAGAGACTGTTTTGAAAAATCCCTGAAAAGGGTCCGGGTCGTCATTACGAGGCCCGGTTTTTTTTGCCTGTTTTTGGTATACCTCGAGGGGAGTTGTCACGGGTCGGGAGGGGGTCTTGACTTCGGGTGTATAATGGAGACAAGAAAGGAGAGCTTATTTTTTAAGACATATTCCTATGGAAACGCCGGTCAAGCATCTGTATCGGAGCAGTACGAATCGGGTATTCTCGGGGGTTTTTGGCGGTTTGGGGGAGCACTGGGGAATCGACCCGGTGATTCTCCGGTTGCTGTGGACGCTCATCACGGTGTTCACCGGTTTCGCGCCGGGCATTATCATCTATGTCTTCGCGGTCTTCATTATACCGATGAAATCCGAAGAGAAGCCATCTGTTTCTCATCAGTAATATCCTTTTCACGCGTATGGACAAGGTCAAGATCGAGAATCATGCTTTTTCGGGAGGTATGTGGGTGGCGGCCTGGATTTTCACTGTCGGATTTCTACAACTGACCTTCTGGCAGGGAGTGAAAGCAGTCGTCGTCTGGCCGTACTATCTCGGCGAGGCTCTCCGTCCGATGTTTTTTGAGTAAACGATCGGAGCATTGGATGGAAAGCGCGTATGCCGAAGGATATGTTTGAGATTCGGGCAGAGGTGTGGCTGTACCCGGGAGAGAGCGCCAGCTGGCATTTCGTAAGCGTGCCGAAAGATATTTCGTCCGAGATTCGTGAGCGCTTCGGGGAAAGATCGAGAGGGTGGGGGTCCCTGCCGGTGACAGTGACGATCGGTCGGACGAACTGGAATACTTCGATTTTTCCGGATAAGAAATCTGCGGCGTATCTCCTGCCGCTCAAGGCGTCGGTGCGCGCCAAGGAAAGGATCCGGGTGGGCGAGGAGATAGTCTTCTCGATCCGGATGCGGGTATAGGAGGATTTTTTTCTTTTTTGAAGCCTCTCCTTGATGGGGGAGGTTTTTTTTGAATGACGCTTGACGGTTTTCTGATCACTTCCTATACTAGGTGTATGTCGTAGTGTAAGTAAGGTAAACAAAGAATACTCGTGAATCAGGAGTATGGAATACACCAAGGAATTCGACCGTTGGAATGAAAAGAAGAAAGAGGCGGATCGGCGTCTTCTTCGAAAGAGTTTTTATATCCATGCTCGTGAGGTCTGGTGGTGTTCTATCGGTGTGAACGTAGGGTCCGAGATCAATGGGAAAAATGAGAACTTCGAAAGGCCCATACTGATAGCAAAGGTATTCAGTCAGGATGGGTTTCTCGGAATACCATTGACTTCGAAAGAGAAGAGTCATCAGTACGCTATTCCGATTCATCATGGTAAGGGAATCTCTTTCGCCAATACGTCACAGTTACGGATCCTCAGCAAGAAACGGCTTTTGAGGAAAATAGGTATGGCGAATGAGTCTGATTTCGAAAAAGTGATTTCCGGCTTGAAGAGTCTATTCTAAAAAAATCGGACCCACCCTTTGCGGATGAGTCCTCGGAGGCCGAAGCCATAAGTGATTGCATTATAGAGAGAAGCGAATGCCTTGTCAAGCGAGAAATCCTATCGATAATCCGAAGAATCAGAAGATAAACAAATAAGAGGAAGATATATGGAAATTCTGACGCAGAAGCAGAAGATCGTACTACAGGCCATCAAGCAGTTTTTCGCCGAGCATGGCCAGATGCCGACGGTACGGGAGATCAAGGAGGAAAGTTCGCGACTCGGATTGAAACTCAGAAGCGTACGGAGCTTCTTCCTCTATCTGAATGCTCTCGAGGAGAAAGGATATATCGAACGGACATCCGAGGATCGAGGGATACTTCTCAAAGGTGTGACGAGCGATAATTTCGTCCAGGTTCCGGTCTTCGGTTCGGCGAGCGCGGGAGCAGCCGCGATGTTCGCCGACCAGTATGTCGAGGGATACCTCCGGGTCTCCAAGCGTCTCGTGAAGGATCGCAACATCTTCGCGGTGCAGGTGAACGGGACGTCGATGAACAAGGCAGTGGTGAACAGTAAGACCATCGAGAGCGGAGACTTCGTCCTGGTCGATGGAGGCGTGAAGGAATACAAGAACAACGACCGGGTGCTGGTGGTGATAGACGGATTGGCGACCGTGAAGACGTACCGGACAGTGGACGGCAAGACGATCGCTCTCATTCCGGAGTCGACCGACAAGCGGCATAAGCCGATCTTTCTGACCGATGAGGATAATTTTGTCATCAATGGTCTCGTAGTCAACGTGCTCAAGTTACCGAAATAAGCGAGTGCAATAATTAAGGATACGAGAGAAAAGATATGTCCACCAAACCATCGACTATCGAATATATCGAGGATCAGCTTGCCGGGGTTCCGGGAATGCGTTCACGTAAGATGTTCGGCGAGTACGCACTGTATTGTGGGGACAAGGTCGTGGCCCTGGTCTGTGATGATGAGCTCTTCGTGAAGATCACTGAGGCGGGCAGGGTATTTGTCGGTGAACGATATGCTGAAGGGGCTGCATATCCGGGTGCCCGGCCATCGATGCGTATCGATGAGGATCTGATCGAGGATAGGGAACGGTTCATGGAGCTTATCCGGATCACTGCGGAGGCGCTTCCGGTTCCGAAGCCAAAAAAAATAAGAAAAAAATAATATGCCACATATCCATACCAAACCAGGAGAAATTGATCGGACCGCAAGCGTATTCATCGTGCATGTGCCGAGTCAGCGGGTGCTCTTGCGGTTGCATGAGAAACACGGTATCTGGCTTCCTCCGGGAGGACATATCGAGAATACCCAGACGGCGCCCGAAGCGGCTTTGGCCGAGGTTTGGGAAGAAGTCGGGCTGAAAATTCGTTTGTGGGATGGGAATCAGCGTTTCGCGTATCAGCATGAAGGATATACGGATATCTTGCCGCCGATCGGGATGAATGTCCATTTCATTTCCCCGGAGCATCGCCACGAAGACCATGTATATTTTGCGACCACGGAAACGACGGAAATCGTCGAACCCGAGGGGAGAGAAAAGAGTGGTGGGTGTCGCTGGCTGACTCGGGAAGAGCTTGAGAGCGACAAGTATCTCGAGGAGCGGGTGCGACAGTATGCATTCGAAGCGCTTAGGATACTCGCTCCGCTCTAGACAAAGCCATTTCTTTTGCCTACAATACGAACGTCGGAAATCCGATGTTCCGGTCGCATAGTTCAGTTGGTTAGAACGCTGCATTCACATTGCAGAGGTCCCTGGTTCGAGTCCAGGTGCGACCACAAAACGGTCTCTACTGCAGTAAAAGATCCCATTTAGCACTCGGACTTGACGAGTGCTAAATCATTTTTTATACTGAAGACATGAATACGAGACAACGACAAATCCTTTCAGCAGTGGTCGAGTTGTACACCCAGACCGCGCTTCCGGTTGGATCACAGGTTCTTCTGGAGCGTTTTCAGTTTCCGGTCAGTTCAGCGACCTTGCGCAACGATATGGTGGCGCTTGAAGAAGCGGGCTATCTCTATCAGCCGCATGTTTCGGCCGGCCGTATTCCGACTGATGCCGGGTACCGTTTCTACGTCGAAGAGATGATGGGTGATGAGGACTTGTCGCGTGAGGATCAGCGTCGGTTGCAGAAAGAGCTCCTCATGATGAAGGCCAAGCAGGCCCGACTCGGCCGGAGCACGACCAAGCTCCTCTCCGCGCTCTCGGGCAATCTTGCCGTCTCCGGTCTTATTGATAAGGATGAGTTTTATGATTTCGGCATAAAGGAACTCATGGAAAAACCGGAGTTCCAGGAAATCGATGAGTTGTGCCGTCTGGTGGAAACGCTCGACTCGCTCGATGAACGGCTTGATATTATTTTTGCCAAACTCGGTAATGGTGAGACACAGATCTTCATCGGGGACGAGAATCCGATCAAAGGGATCTCGAACTGTTCGATGGTCGTGGCGCCGTATCAGAGCAGTGAGGGTCAGGGCATTCTCGCCATCATCGGTCCGAAGCGCATGGATTATGCCAAGAACAAATCGCTCATCGAATACATGAAAAAGCTTCTTGGTTCATCGCTTCCCGTGCTGGTCATCGTGTTCGTACCGTTCACGTGATCGTTATGACGGAAGCGGAAGACGGGAAGGTAGAAGTGGATGAGAGGACGTTGACGGAGGAGGAGAGGGAAGAGATCAGACGACGCGAATTCGAGCTCCTCAAGGAACGGATGACCAAGTCATCGTAGAAAGCCGGAAAATGTTTCAGGATTAAGAAATATAAAGGACAAGAATCTATGCAGCAGGATGATGAAAAGCGGAAGGAGGAAGAAGAGACAGTGGTAATCGAAGAGGTCGCTGCGCCGGAGACATTGGAAGATCAGGACCTACCAAAGACCGATGCCGAGCTTGCCGCGGAGTATCTCAATGATCTGAAGCGATTGCAGGCGGATTTCGAGAACTACAAGAAACGGCAGGCGACGCGCGAGAAGGAAATCGCCGGATATCTCATCGAGAAACTGGTGATGGATATCGTACCAGTGATGGACAATTTTCGGATGGCGACTGAACACGTTCCGGAGGCGGAGCGGGCAAGTCCATGGGTGACCGGTATCCAGTACATCGAGAAGCAGTTGGAAAAAGTCCTGACTGAAAACGGGGTGACCACCATTGAGGTGAAGGTCGGGGATACCTTTGACCCGACTATACATGAGGCTCTCGAGCAAACGGAGCAGAGTGAAGAGGATGCAGAAGGAAGTAATGAACAAACAGTAACAAAGGTTCTCCAGAATGGATTCAAAATTGGAGAACGTATTATTCGCCCGGCCAAGGTGACCGTGAAGTAAAAAGTAAAGTATTTCAATTCATAACTCATATTAAGTAAAAATATATGTCTAAAATACTCGGAATCGATCTCGGGACAACCAATTCGGCCATGTCTATTGTCGAAGGGGGAAGCCCGACCATACTCGAGAACAAGGAGGGGAATCGCACCACTCCATCTATGGTTGCGATCAGCAAGACCGGTGAGCGTCTGGTTGGACTCCTCGCCAAGCGTCAGGGCGTGACCAATCCAGAAAATACACTGTTCTCCATCAAGCGTCTCATCGGTCGTCATTTCAACGATGAGGAAGTGAAGCGTGACATGAAGACTTTGCCATATAAAATTGTGCAGGCTGGCGAAGGTG
>CAYMZY010000039.1:0-7066 GCA_964395165.1 uncultured Bdellovibrionales bacterium
GACCCTTGGAAACTGCATCCGCAGCTTCCCGGGGTCTTTTTGTTTTTTGGTCAACGTTTGTCTTCTGGGAGCTTTGAGAGAAGTTCTTTCATATTTTGAGAAAGTGTTTCTCGATTGGCGATCAGAAGGGCGTCTTCGGTATCGACGATGACGATATCCCGGAGTCCGGCGGTCACGATGAGGCGTTTTTCTCCGTGTATGAAGCAGCTTTTGCTTCCGAGATCAATATGTGGGCCCCGAACGATCTGATCTGTGAGGTGTCGTTCCGAGAGGAAAGTATAGAGGGTATGCCAACCACCGATGTCATTCCATTCAAGCTTCGTCGGGATGACGAAGCGCTTTTCTTTCGGGAGACGTTCTGCGAGTACGGTGTCGATGGGGGCAGACTCTACCTGAGTGAATAATTCGAGAATAAGTTCTTCGGTGAGGGTGTCGTTTGCGAGGGCACTTGATAAGGCGTCGACAAAGGAGAGGAATTCTGGGGCGTATTTCGATACCCACTCCCGGATTGCCGCGGCGCGGAAAACGAAGTATCCAGCATTCCAGAGGTACTCCCAGGAAGCAAGGTATTGTTCGGCGGTCGCCCGGTCCGGTTTTTCCTTGAAATTATCGATGTGGAAGACGCGGCTTTGTTCGGTTTGTGACACTTCCTCTCCCATGCGGATGTATCCGTAATTGGTATCGGGTTTGGTCGGGTTGATGCCGATTGTTGCAAGAGCATCGGGATTGGACTCGACGACCTCGAAAGCGAGATCGATCGCGCGGGTGAATTCTTCCGGATTTTCGATAGCATGGTCGGAAGCGAGTGTGGCGACGAGGGCATCAGGATCCTGGTGTGCGAGGACGGCGGCGATGTAAATGATGGCCGGAGCGGTGTTTTTGGCGAGCGGTTCGATAATGAGCTGTCCGGAAGAGATGAGAGGAAGCTGCTTTCGGACGAGTCCGGCATATCTCTGTCCGGTGGAAACGAAGATGTGTTCGGCCAGAACGGTCGTCTGCGCACGAGCGAATGTCTCCTGGATCAGCGTCTTATCCGAAAGAAAAGACTGGAACTGCTTGGGTTTCTGAATGCGTGAAAGCGGCCAGAGTCGGGTTCCAACTCCGCCGGCCATGATGACTGTGTAACGATGATTCTTCTCAGACAAGGGAATCGCTGACATAGGGTTTCGTTTAGGCTTCCGTAGCTTCAGTATACGAAGGAAGGAGAGAGAGCGCAATGAATTTCTGAAGCGGTTGAACCGCTGCGAAACCAATATCAAAAAACCGCTTTTTTGTGAAATAGAATTGACAGAGTATTTGATGTGTGCTAAAAATAGTTTCCGTTCGCGTGTCTTCGTTGAAGTCTTAAGAAAATTGAGACTTTCTGAAGGGATGACGATGTTGGTATTGTCGAGAATTTTTCTCTAGACGATTCGGAATAGTGTCATCCCGCCATTTTGGGGAACGTACCTTCGATTGTTTGTAGCGACATAACAACGATGCGCAAAATGTTCCCCTTATCTTTTTCATGGACGATTGTCTTGTTGTCATTGTCGATGCGGATGATAGTGTCTGTGAATGTCAGATGAAGACTTCTTTCAAGGGTTTTCATCTGACCCCTTCTTGAGATTTTGCGAGTGGTGAGTTTTGAAGAAGGGGGAAAGAGGGACCAAGGTAGTATGGTTCTTTTGGAATGAAAGATGGTCTGTCATTTTTTCTCCGAGTTTTTTTCCAAGTATGTCTGCTTTATGATGAAGCGGACGAGTGTAGTCTTTTTTCATTTCAGGAGGATGAAACATGGCGAATCGCATTATCGGTATCACCCATCGGGTGAAAAAAATCATCAGGAGTGGCGAAGTCATCGAGGAACGGCCGACCCAGGTTATAATTCTCGAGGGGAGTATCCAAACGTCATATCAGCTGAGAACCGATCAGGAGGAGCTCGATTTTGTACTCGGTATTCATCCGGTCAAATATCGCAAGATAGCAGCCGGTGAGGATCTCTCACTTTTTCTCCGGCATCAGGTGAAGTGGAAAGAATACCCGGGCGAAGGAATGCCCGCGGTGGACTTTCCGGAGTATCTGGTTCGGGATGAATTGGCAAGAGTCTATCGGTACCCGGAACAGGTGCCAGCCGTGTACGATGGTTTCGCCTCAGGTGATACTGTCGCGATGGTGCTCGGCGGTTCGGGAGATCGACTGGCTTGCGCATTCTCGAATCGCGGGGAGACAATTGGTGCTTACGTATACCGTGTGGCACCGTATGTTCTTAAAACCGAACGAGAAAAGCGCAAAGTAACAGGCCAGCAGCCGACCGTTACACGCGAGACCGATCATGATCACGTCATCTTAGCTGGAATGGCGCGCGATGATTTGGCTCAGTTTTCGCACTGCGATGCGTGTGAGCGGAATCTTATTCGTTTGCGGGAAGCCTATCGGGCGCGACAGGAAGCGCAAGTTGCACGGATTAGCTGCGAGCACCGGTTGCGTCAGCAATTCATCGGGCGCATTTTTTGTTCGGAATCCGGGCAGTATCCGGCCGGCAAGATCGAAGACGAGTACGATGTTCTGAAGGCAAGCGACGTTGTGTATCGGGCCTTGTGTTCGGAAGAAAAGCGGCGGACAGCTGAGTTGCAGAGGCTTATGCGTTCGCTCGCAGTTTGGACAGAGGTGCTTGGTCCGGTGACTGGCTGCGGTGAAGTGATCGCAGCAGGAATCGTGTCTTCTATCGGAGATATCCGACGTTTCGCTACCGATGCCAAGCTCAAAGCTTTTTCGGGTGTGCATGTTTTCGGAGCGGATGGCAAAAAAATGTCGCCAGGTACAGTGCCAGAAAGCGTGGGCGGCCGATTCGTACGGCGTCGGTCGGGCGTGGTGAGTGATTGGAATCCAGTGTTGCGTCAGTCGCTTTATTTGCTTGGTGACCAGTTTGTACGGCAGGCCAAGTCTCCTTGGGGTCTCAAACTCCGCGAGTACAAGGCGAAGTTCCGGGCGCAGCACCCCGAGCCGATAGTCGGTGAGAACGGCAAGAAGCGTTATACGGATGGGCATATCCACAAGATGGCCTATTGGCGGACGCTGACGAAGTTTGTCGAGTGGTTCCACTTTGAGTGGACTCGAGCCGAGAAAGAGCGGTTGGCAAAACGAGTAGCAGCATAGCAGTTTTTGGCGAGACGATAGCATAGGTGTTTCCTCTGAGAAGGAAACGGCGGAGGTTCTGTCTCGCCTCCCTTTTTGAGTGGATGATTCATGAAAAATCGTCTACTGGAAAAGGGATGACGGTACTGACATTATTGAGAGTTTTTTTGATGATTGTTTTTCTGTTACCCCCCCACCATTTTGGGGAAACGTTTCAGTCACTGTTTTTGTCGAGCAGACAGAAACGTGTCCGACGGTGTTTCCTCATCGGTATGCGTAGTTCTTTCTATCCAGTTTTGCGGACCGGCTGATAGTAAGTCTGTTTTGGGATGGTTCGGTTCCGCCTCTTTTTTGCAGACGAGTCCTGGGATGTCTTTTTTGACGTGAACGGTTATGTCTGCGAATCCGAGAAGGGTGTTGCTTCGGCATCATCCTTCTTTTTTTCGATCAGTATCGGGTCGGACCACCACGGGCGTTTCTTGAATGCCGGGCGTTTTTCCGCTATACTCCAGCGGTATGGATGTATTTGAAATCGAGGGAGGCGAGCCTTTGTCGGGTGAAATCACGGTTTCCGGTTCAAAGAATGCGACCACGCCGATACTGGCGGCGACTCTCCTCACCACACAAACCTGCGTGCTTTCGAATCTGCCTCTCATCGAGGATGTGTTTCGTATGCTTGAAATCCTGGAAAGTATGGGTGCTGAGATAGAATGGCGCGGCAAACGGACGATCGCCATCACTAATCAGAACATCGATCCGGAAAAGATGGATGTCGAAAAGGTGAAACAGATTCGTTCGTCGATACTGCTTTTCGGTTCATTGGCGGCCCGTTTCGATTCATTTTCTCTGTACCATCCGGGAGGATGTGTCATCGGGGCCCGTCCGGTCGGAACACATTTCGATGCATTGGAGAAACTAGGTATACGGATAACACAGCAGGAAAAAAGCTACCGAGTCGATGCGAGAGATCGGAGAGTGGCCAAGGTGATTCTTCGGGAAATGTCCGTGACCGCGACCGAGAACGCGATGATGCTCGCGGCCGGCATGTCAGGTAAGACGACGATCAGGATTGCCGCTGCGGAGCCGCACGTGGAAGATCTTGGGCGATTCTTAGTCGCTATGGGAGCGGACATCAAGGGACTCGGAACGCATACTTTGGAAATCACCGGAACCGGGACGTTGGCCGGTGCCGAACACGCGATCATCCCTGACGCGAACGAGGCGGCGACGTTCCTGATACTCGGCGCGGCGACCGGAAGCGCTTTGACGGTGAAGCATGCTCGGGAAGAACACCTAGACATCGTACTTGAGAAGCTGCGGGAATTCGGGGCTGACTTTGTGATTCGGGAAGATGAGATCGAGATCGTTCCCGGGAAGAAATTGCATGCCATTGCCAAGCTTGATACACGCACCTATCCGGGTATTCCAAGCGATGTGCAGGCACCGTTCGGCGTACTCGCGACGCAGGCCGAGGGGGAGACGCTTATTTTCGATACGATCTTCGAGGGACGCTTCAACTACGTTTCGGAGCTTGAGAAAATGGGTGCGCGGGCGACCGTACTCAATCCGCACCAGGTTATCGTGCGCGGTAAGACGAAGCTTCACGGAACGACTATCAAGAGCTACGATCTTCGTGCCGGAGTGTCGCTTATTATCGCGGCTCTGTGCGCGGAGGGGAAGACCGTGATCGAAGATATCTATCAGGTGGATCGCGGGTATGAGCATATCGAGGAGCGTCTACAGAAACTCGGTGCGCGCATCAAGCGCATCAGCCGATAGGGGAGGAATCGGGGACTTTGGCATTCTCAGGGGAATATTTTTTGATACCGAAGCGCACATATGTCTTTCATCCGAAAAATAGGAATCGATCTCGGTACGGCCAATACACTGGTATTCGTTCCAGGAAAAGGTATCGTCATCAATGAACCCTCGGTTGTCGCTATCTCACTCGCGGAGAACAAGGTGCTGGCCGTCGGTAATGAAGCTAAGGAAATGCTTGGTCGGACTCCGGATACAATCGTCGCTTCTCAGCCGCTTCGCGATGGCGCGATTGCGGATTATCGGGTGACCGAGGCAATGCTCCGTTATTTCATCAACAAGGTGACAGGCCGCTTCCGTCTGTTCCGACCGGAAATCGTGTTGTCCATTCCAGCAGGAGTGACGTCGACGGAACGGCGCGCCGTAGTGGATGCTGCCCTCAAAGCGGGTGCCAAGGCGGCCTATGTCGTGAAAGAGCCGATTCTCGCGGCGATCGGAGCGGGGATTCCGATCCATACCGCGCAGGGGAACATGATCATCAATATCGGCGGTGGGACATCGGAAATCGCGATTATTTCGCTTGGTGGAGTGGTAGCTGCGCATAGCGCGCGTGTCGGTGGAAATCGTATTGACCAGGCGATCTCAGATTATATCAAACGGAAATATTCGCTCGCGATCGGTGACCGGACGGCTGAGGAGGTCAAGATGAAAATCGGAGCGGCGATCGCTCAGGTGAAAGAGGATTTCATGGAGGTACGGGGACGCGATCTGATGGGGGGGTTGCCGAAAACCGTGAATATCTCTTCGAACGAAGTGACCGAAGCGATACAGGATGAATTGCGTGAGATCATCAATGTCATCAAGCAGGTCCTTCAGGAGACGCCGCCGGAATTGGCCGCTGACGTGATGGATAAGGGTATGGTGCTTTCGGGAGGGACGGCTCAGCTTCGTTATCTCGATCAGCTGATCGCGAAGACGATTGGCGTTCCGTGTTATGTTGCGGATAATCCGGCTTTCTGTGTGGTCAAGGGGACAGGCATCGTGCTGGAGAATCTGGAAATGTATAAACGAAGCATCGTCCTGGCGAAATGATGAATGTGAACGTAGTATGTAATGGTGTTTGAGGGTTTTCAGATTCGTTTTCGAATGAAGGAGAGGAGGAAATATTTTTTTCTGATACTGGCGTTTCTGAACGCGTCGCAAAGAAAAAAAACATCTTCTCCTCTCCTCGATATGAGAGTGGGTCAGAAAATGATGTGTGACCAATCGGTATGATAATCGGCATCGATGCTTCACGGGCGTTTCTCAAGAAACGGACGGGAATCGAAGAATACAGCTATCAGGTAATCAAGCATCTGCGGACCGAGCTAGCTGGGCAGACGGTTTTTTTGTATGCGCGGAAAAAGATCGGTTGGCGGGCGGGGCGTTTTGTTTGGGTGATACCGTCGATAGATTTTGATCTTCCGTCGGGCTGGCAAGTGAAGGCTTTGTGGGCGCCGCGTTTTTGGACGCAATTCCGTTTGTCTCTGGAAATGCTTTTTTCTCCGCCAGAGGTTCTGTTCGTACCGGCGCATACTGTATCGCTCATCCATCCTAAACGGACAATCGTGACGATACATGGGTTGGAATATGAGTTCTGTCCGGAAGCGTATTCGTGGTACGAGCGTTGGTATATGCGGATTTCTATCCGATGCTCGTGCCGGTGGGCACAGACGGTCGTGTGCGTGTCGGAGAATACGAAGCGGGACGTGATGAAATTGTACGGGGTACCGGAAACGAAGATCCAGGTCATTTCCGAGGGCTATGACCGAAAAACCAAAAATCAAGCATCTAAGATCAACAATCAAGTCTTACCGTATCTTCTCTTCATCGGGCGCTTGGAAGAGCGGAAGAATATTCTGAGGATCATCGAGGCTTTTAAAATTCTGAAACAAAAATATCAGATACCGCACGAGCTCGTGTTGGTGGGGAAGCCGGGATATGGTTATGAAAAGATCCGTTCCAAGGTCAAACATCTGCCACTCGAAATCGGTATCCGTGAGCCCGGGTATGTGAGCGAGGAGGAGAAGTGGTTGTTGCTCCAAGGAGCAGAGGTATTCGTTTTTCCGACCCTCTACGAGGGATTCGGGATACCGGTACTGGAAGCACAGGCAGCCGGAACGCCAGTAGTGACGTCAAATACCTCTTCACT
>CAYMZY010000040.1:0-5820 GCA_964395165.1 uncultured Bdellovibrionales bacterium
TAGAGCGAAGGACTGAAAATCCTTGCGTCGGCAGTTCAATCCTGCCCTCCGGCACCAGGAAAAGAAAGGTTTGTGTTGGTTATTTCCTGAAATGAATATCGGCCAAGGGACTGTAGCTCAGTGGTAGAGCGCGCGGCTCATAACCGCTTGGTCGTTGGTCCGATCCCAACCAGTCCCACCGGGGTGATACAAGAGAGGAGGGGGCTCAGGAGAACAATGGGAGGTCTTGAGAAAAGAAGAAAGGTTGGTTTTTTGCGTTGAATGTGGTGTAAGCGGGTATCGTATAGCGGCTATTATGAGTCCTTGCCAAGGACTAGATACGGGTTCGACTCCCGTTACTCGCTCAGTCAAAAATGAGGCTCACCAGAGCCTTGTTTTTTATTACCCCTAACTTAAAGAGACAGTCAGACGAATGATTGACAAAATACTTAGAAAGTATTATTGTGTTAATTCCAATTTGGACAAATAGCAATTTAACAAGGAGATATCAAATGGTACATCCATACATCGGCGTAACAGGTTTCATGTCTGCACAAGAAGTGAATGAGGTGCTTCAAGAGCTTCCGAGCGAATCACCAAGAAAGCTCATGGTCGGAGTTCTTGCGAGCTCCAAAACTATCCAGAGAATCCCGAATAAGTGGCCCAATCGCTACCCGAACCCAGAAGACATTGCGGGGATATTCGTCAGACATCCTGCGGCCTTGAATCTCGTGCATTTCAACACTAAAGAGCCAGAGCGCCTCTTGGCGCAGATGGTCGAAGTCACCGAGCTTGGTGGTGAGAACCTGCATGGTTTTCAGCTCAATCTGAAGTGGCCAGATCCACGGGTTATTGAGGACTACAAGAAAAAACATCCCGAAAAGGTCATCGTGTTGCAATGTGGCGGAGGTGCGCTTTCCGAAGTCGGCAAAAACCCGCAGAGCTTGGGTAATTCTGCGAAGATGTATGAGGGACTGTGTGAATACCTGCTCATCGACCCAAGTGGCGGGTACGGTATTCCTTTTGATACCGCTAAAGGGCTGGAGTTCCTGAGGGCCCTCCATTCTTCCATAAAGGGAATGGGTTTCGGTATTGCAGGTGGTCTTAGCCCTGAGACGCTCGATTTGCTGAAACCGATTGTAGAGGCCTTTCCAAGTACATCCATTGATGCTGAGGGACGGCTCCGAGATGGCAATGACCATCTCGATGTAGCAAAGGCGAAGCGTTTCGTGGCACTAGCGGAAGTAGTCTTCAGACAACATGAAGGATGAACCATCACGGTCGCCGACAAACCCTAAGAGCCTGACCAGCTCTTTTTTATTTCTTAAATTAGACTCTTCCAAGGTAAAAAGTTTGAACATCATTGATACATCGGCTCAGTCAAAGGAAAAAGATCGGCCTTTTGCCGGTTTTTTTCCTTTTGTGTAGATTAGTAACGGGAGTTTCCCGTTTGGGGTAACCGAGTCATCGAGGGCTAGAGGGCGGAAGCCCTATGGAGCGGAGTCCAAAGGACGAACAGCGAGATTCTCCCGTTATTTGCTCTAACCTCCTTGTTGGTGATCACTATAGAGGTTTTCATTCCGACTTATTTCGTGAAACCGCCTGGTTGACTGCTCGTCGCCCGGTTCATTTCATGGCATAATTGAACGATGAATCCTTTTTGGCGTTCGAAAGGTTCTTCTATGTTCGGTTTTTTAACAATTGCAAGGAAAGGAGAAGGAGATGCCGGATGACGATCCTTATTGGAACGAAATTGCTCTTCCCCTTGAAAGTGGCTGGGGACTTTCGTGTACTTTGAAGGCGGTGGATGATTGGCATGACGCTTTCGAGATTTCATGTCGTGAGCAGTATATTCTGATCACTGTTTGCCTGGATTACTACGACAAACCGTATTGGCTTCTCGAATCGTCGAATTTAAGAGTAGCTGAAAGGATCGTATCTATTTGGGAGAGCGGCTCGTTTCCGACCTGGTTTCTTGAATGGAATGGAATCGATCTTGTCGTTTCGAATACGACGGGACAAACATACATTTATTGTCTGGACTTTTCTAGTTTGGTGTATCTGATAGCTTACCTTTTCGGCGAGAATAGGATCGGAATACGATCACGAGCATCATTCCCGTATCTTTTCAAGAAGACGAAAACCCTTATTACAGGAAGAAAGTTTCAACGGACTCTTTTTGGAAGCGGCCCGCAGCCAAGTCTGCCCTGGTATTCTCGGGTAGCGAGCATCTTTGTTTTGTGGAGGGAAAATATTATGAGGGAGTAAGATCTCAGTTGGCAGAGAGTCGATCAGGCTTCTCCCAGTTTTTGGGGATATCAAGAGGTCGGCCCGTCAGTGGATATGTACTGACGGGCTTTTTTAATAAGATTTCGTTAAAATGGCTTTTATAAAGCCTTTAGTTAACAGAGGAATTGACATTATATTAATAATATGCTAATATGTAAAGTTATCAAATTTGATAACCCGGCTCTCGGACGAGACCCCGGCTAAGCCTTTAACGGCAATCTATGCGTATTTGGGTCATGGGAAGTATCCTGAGTATCCTGTTGATAACTCCGATAGTCCCCGTATATGCCCAAACAAACATTCAAAATGAAAACCAAAATGAGATATTTTCCGAAAAGTATGATTTTTCAGACGATCCTTTTCTGCTCGAATGGAGTTTTGGAGCCATTCCGATGGAGGACCAATCTCTTCTTACAGAAGAACCGGTGAACGAGGAAACTATCGTTCTCAGCCGCTGGAAAGAAAAACAGGCTGAAAAGTGGGAAAATTTACCGAAAGAGAAGTTCTTGGTCAATGCTTCGGCATATACCGCTGCAGCCGATGAATGTGGAAAAAGCAATGGTATCACTTCCTCGGGCCTTCGAGTGGAAGAAAATCGGACTCTTGCTTGTCCCCCGTCATTTCCTTTCGGAGCGAAGATCTATATTGACGGTGTCGGTGAACGTCGTTGTGAAGATCGTGGTGGTGCCATCAAGGGTAATCATGTGGATATCTACATGCAGACGAAAGGCGAAGCATTCGCTTTTGGACGAAAGACACTTGAGGCCTATGTCGTCGAATAATGAAATCAAACAAAAAAGGAAAAAGCCCTTCCGAATTTGGAGGGCTTTTTCCTTTTATTGACGCAAGTCTTCGCTTTCGATACACTTGAACAGAAGAGTGTTGGTCCGATGGCCGAGTGGTTAGGCACAGGTCTGCAAAACCTTTTACGGCGGTTCAATTCCGCCTCGGACCTCAAGATTCGGGTTGTACGCATGATGGTTGGTGTGGAAAGTTCTGTATAAACGGAGAGAGCTCCTCTGTACGTTCGGGCCAGTGGTGGAATTGGTATACACGCGACACTTAAAATGTTGTGCTGAATAAGCATGTGGGTTCGAGTCCCACCTGGCCCACATCCTATTCTTCCCCGGCTGTTTCTTTTAGAGATTTGATAATACCTGGTATCTTAAGGAAATCTTCTTTGAGTGTTATCCGTAAACTGCCGTTGTAGAGTGCGGCCGCTGGATGATAGAGTGGAACTATCGATCGGATCCCGAAGTCGGAGAATGTTTGTACGAACAGTTGTCCGTGGACTTCTGAAATACGTGCATCGGGTAGGAAATATGCCAAAGCATGACGACCGAGCGGGATGATAAGTTGCGGATTGATGAGTGCGATCTCATCTCTCAGCCACTCTTTGCAGGCAGTCTTTTCCTGTGGAAGTGGATCTCGATTGTTCGGCGGTCGGTATTTCACGATATTGGTGATATAGACGTCCTCTCGTTTGAGTCCGATGGATGCAAGCATCTCGCTGAGAAACTTTCCGGCTGATCCCACAAAAGGGATACCCTGCTGATCCTCATTTTTTCCAGGAGCTTCGCCGATAAAAACGATGTTGGCATTCGTGTTTCCGCTCCCCCAAACGGCACGGGTTGCTGTTTTACGAAGGGCGCATGTGCAAATACGTTCGTGTCGGGAGTGTATTTTTATGATAGCTTTTTCCCTGTCCATAGCTCTTTTGAGAAATTGTTTGTTTTTAAAAGCGCATCACGATGTTTAAATCGTATCAGTCCTTGTTTGTTTTTGAGGAGGGGTTGTATGGGGAATTGAACGGCTAGGATTTCGGGACGACTTGCCATCCGTATGCCGTTTCGATGATTTTTCCGGGGACTTCGAAGCCGCTTGCAAGTCGGTGTCCGCCACCGCCCAGGGTCTTCGCGATAGCTGAAACATCGATGGCATGATGTTCAAGGGATCTGAGGCTTCCCCGAACGATTCCCTCGTCCCGTTCGGAAAGTACGAGTACGTATTTGGCTTCCGGTACAGCGCTTAGTATGGTGGTCACTTGATAGATATCATCAATCAACGCCTCACATTCTTCGACATCCTGCCGGGTGATGATGGTGGTGAGAAGTCCGCTTTGCGGGTTCAGTCGCGCTCGCTCGAAAGCTTTTCCCCAGAGTTTTAGCGCAGCCACTTTCTTTTTTGAGAAAATGAGTTCAGCTATCCTGTTCGCCGGTGCGCCGTACTGCATGAGTTCCGAAGCGATGCGCATGACTTGAGCTGTAACATTAGCGTGTTGGAAGGCGCCGGTATCGAACATGAGCCCGAGCAGAAGTGCAGTTGCAATGGGTTTTGTCGGGGTTATTCCGGTTGATTGGAAAAATAGGTAGACGAGCTCAGAACTTGAAGAATACTCCGGATCAATGATGGTGACATCTCCCGAAAGAACGATATCTGGATGGTGATCAATGAGGACGGTGACGGTCTCTGGTTTGAGACGGGCTGATACCTTGTCGAAGCCACGATCGACGCTATCACAGGCGATAACGGCATCATAGGAAGAAAGATCTAGTGAATCAGGGTGAAGGAATTCTGTGTCGAAAAGTGATCGAAGGTGGTTCGGAAAATGATCAAAGCAGCCTATATCGACTTTTTTCCCTTCGTTTTCCAGAAAGTACTTCAGTGCTATATTTGCGCCTACCGTATCTGGATCCGGTCGAGAATGAGCGAAAAGAAGCACCCGAGAAGCATTTTCGGTTACATAACGAAGTGTTTTCCACTCTTTGGAGAAATCGTGCATAGTCATTGGAGCTCGCCTTACCACCCAGCTTATCAATCACGGTATGTCAGGAGAATGTGTTTCGAGGCGAGCAAGCCGTCCGCGTCATTCATCCTTTGCTTCTTGCTTGATTTCCAAAAGAAGTTTTTCGATGATATCTGCAGATTGCTCGGTATGATCGGATAGTATGATAATCCGCGGGCGAATTTTCATGGAGAGCTTGGAGTTGAGAGCCTTTTGAAGACGACTTTGTTCGTGACGGAGTGTCGCAAGGGCGTATCCTTCTTCTTGTTCCGGAAAAATCGAAACAGATACACGAGTGTATCGGAGATCTGGGGTGGTGTCAACCTTGGCAATGGTAACAAGTACTCCCTGTTTTAGGGATATTTCTTGGTCGAGTAGATCACTGAAGACTTCTCGGACCAGACTGTTCATTTTTTCAACACGATGCGCCATGAAGTGTAAAGAAATGAATTAAGGCTTATTTTTTTGTGCCCTCGAGAGGAATCGAACCTCTATTTCATCCTTAGGACGGATTTGTTCTATCCATTGAACTACGGGGGCGAGGACGCTCTGTGATCCGGAAGGACCTATCGTTTTCTAGAAGAAAATGTAGTTGGGTGCGATATTTTTAGCAACAGCAGGAATTCATACTCCCCCAAACAGCGGCGTTGCTGTACAAGATGAAGCGGGATTCTGATATAGAGCCATTTTTTAAGGCTTTATATTGGGTTGATTGCGGTGTGGACCATACCGGATTCGGACCGGTCACCTCTCCCATGCCATGGGAG
>CAYMZY010000041.1:0-5795 GCA_964395165.1 uncultured Bdellovibrionales bacterium
GCGGAAGCTGTGGATGAATCACCTCCTTTCTAGGGAGTTAGGTGAGTGATTTCTGATTCAAATTGTGAATCAGGATCACATCATTCGGTCGACCCCGATATCATGTCGGGGTGGGAATCCGCCGTCTTTGAGGACTAACCGCAAAAAGTTGTGAACTTTCTTTCTTTGGAACCAAACACCCCATCCTGGGGGTGTTTTTGGTTTGCATATTGACTGAGTTGTATAGGTGTGATAAAGTTCTCCCTTCTGAACCGAAGGGCAACTTAACAAATGAAAAGGAGTGAGGAATGGAAGTACAAGAAGCATTTGAGCAGTTTGAGGCAGCCGTTCGGTCAGCAACCGCAGATCGAAGAAGCCCCGAGAAGAAAAAGACAATGGCCCTGTGCCTTAGAAAAATCCTCGTGGTAACCGGGAAAACAGAAAAGGACCTTCCTTCAATAATCCGGGTCGATAGGACGACTATCGGCCGCTGGCTGGCTGGGGAGAGTATCCCTCATCGGTCTCAGAGAGAGAATCTTCGACGGGTTCTCTCTCCCGATTCTCTTGAGGAAACCTTTTCTGAAGATGGCTTCGCTCATTTGGTCATGCGTATTTTGACGGATATTCGGTATCGGCCAATCGTAAAATTTATAGCTGAGAGTCCAGTTTCTGTGGAGGAGGCAGAAACATTGTTTCGTATTGCTCGAATAAGTAAAGGTATCTTGACTCCTGGTACGATGAATACGCTTCTCGGACGGGAATAGTAATCGCAAAGAGGGTATGGGGCAGGGACCTTGTTCAGGAATCGGACAAGGTCTTTCTTTTTGCGTGACATGCCCCTCGAAAGGTGTCCTGGAGTTCTAGTTTGGATGGGGAGCGATAAACAGTGGTATACTTGAGGCTGTTCAGTGATGAGAAAAAGCCCTATGGATAATAATAACGTGGTCAATGCAAAGCTCGGACAATCCCTGGTGGCGGGTGAATTGTTTGATTTGTCTCTCTATCGGGTGTTGCGGGGGCGGGCGACGGGTGAGATGGCGATACTTCTGGATGAATTAATCGTTGTGGAGACGCGTCACCTGGCTTTTTGGCAGGATTTTTTTCAGATTCGGGAAGCGTACCTGAGTCTCGGCGAACGACTGCGACTCTCGGTTTTTTCCGGTTTCGCTTGGATTTTCGGGAATGCTGGAGCGAGCTTGCTTCTGGAAGCGATCGAAATCAACGGTATTAAGAAATATCTTGAAGTCTGGGAGCTCTATAGAGATCAAGAAGTCGGTCAGGCGGTACGACAAATTCTCGATGATGAGCTCAGACACGAAGACGCCATCGTGTCGGATGCAATTACTCGCCAGGTGCATCCCGAACGCATCCGGGATATTTTTCTCGGTCTGAATGACGGATTGGTCGAAATCCTCGGTGCAGTAAGCGGTTTCTTTATCGCGTTTCAAACCGCGTCGGCGGTGCTCATGGCGGCTTCGACGGTCGCGATCGCCGGGGCCTTCTCGATGGCTGCCGGGGTGTTTGTCGCTGTCGGCTCGGAGCGTGAGGCGGCGGCGGTAGAACGGGCAAAACATCGCTATCTTGCTTCGGAAGAGGCTCCTGATGATGAGAATGCGCATCCGGTGAGTTCCGCCCTGATCGTCGGTGTTTCTTACTTCATCGGAGCACTCATTCCGATACTCCCGGTTTTTTTCGGAGCGAAGAGCATTGTGGTTTCCTTGATTACCGCCGGTATCGTCATTTCTGGTGTTTCTTTTCTTCTGGCTTTTCTTTCGGGTATGGATGCAAAGCGGCGTATCGTGACCAACCTCATCATTATCGCGTTGGCGGTCGGTGTGACGGCTTTAATCGGGTTCGTGGCGAGATATTTTTTCGGAATGACACTCTAATTTTTTTACATGATTCTGTCTATGTGGAATTTCTTGAAATCGTCCGTATCGTCGAAGCACCTTTTTCTCGGAGCCGCTCTCTTCTGCGGAGGACTTCTTCTCGGAGCGGTGGTGATCGAATATGCCGTGAAGCTCATTCCCTGTCCTCTCTGTATCGCGCAGCGTATCTTCTTCGGACTGGTGGGGCTTGGAGCCTTGGCCGGGTATTTCGGATGGCTGAATCGTTTCGGCGTCCGAGTAGCAGGGAGCTTGATGCTTTTCTTTTCACTGTTGGGAGGTTCGATCGCTTTCCGGCAAGTATGGATACAACATTTTCCGCTTCCGGGATTTGATCCGACCAAGTGCGCCGTTTCCTTTGGTTCGTTCATCGATACCTTTCTCAAAGCCTTGGGAGGCACAGGGAATTGTGCTGTCCGTGATTTCACGCTGATCGGTCTAGCGCTTCCCGAATGGTCGCTTCTTTCTTTCTTCGGATTACTGGCCGTTTCACTGTGGTTGGTACGGACCGGAAGATCTTCAAGTGAGAGATAGCCGATTACAGTTGTCGAATTTCCGAAGCAAAAAACTCCGGCAGTCATAGACGACCCCGGAGTTTTTTCTTTTCGGTGAGATGCTGTGTCCTCGGCAGGGCTCGAACCTGCGAC
Organism: uncultured Bdellovibrionales bacterium; assembly: GCA_964395165.1. GTDB lineage: Bacteria > Patescibacteriota > Minisyncoccia > Moranbacterales > UBA1568 > JAGOSP01. Next base: position 2,513 of record CAYMZY010000041.1, read on the forward strand.
CCCTTGGTTCGAAGCCAAGTGCTCTAATCCGCTGAGCTACGAGGACGGATGTTCTCAATCAAGGCTACCTCGCAAGCCTCTTTTCGTCAATGGAGGAGCTATGTTGTATACTGGAACGGTAACCCTTTGTATCTTTCATATGAGTGATGAAGTGACGAAGAGAATCATGGTACTGGTGTGGCTTCTACTCGCTTTCGCCGCACTCGGATATGTGTACCAGTACGGCCGTTCGATCAAACAGACCTATCCGGCCCGCTCTTTTTCGGTGGATGGCGATGCGAAGATGACCCTTATTCCGGATATCGCTACCTTCTCGGTCAGCGTCGTTTCCGAGGGGAACAGGGTGCCGGATGTTCAAAAAATGAATACCGAGAAGATGAACGCGGTTCAGGCCTTTCTGAAGGAATCAGGTGTGGACAAAAAGGATCTGCAGACGACGCAATACTCCTTGAATCCGCGCTATGATTATCCGATATGTGATGGGACCGGGAAATGTCCTGCTCCGAGAATTTCGGGGTATACGTTGGTACAGGAATTGACCGTGAAGGTCCGTGATACGGAGAAGCTCGGTGATATGCTTTCCGGGGTGACTGACAAGGGAGCAAATACAGTTTCAAGCGTGACCTTCAGCGTTGATGATGAGAAGGAAGCCCGAAATGCGGCTCGCGAGGAAGCAATCGCCGAAGCGAAAAAGAAAGCTAGAGATATGGCGAAGGCGGGAGGGTTCGGCGTTGGAAGACTCATTTCTCTCTATGAAGATCAGGGAAACTTTCCGCAGCCGATGTATGGTGGGCGTGGGGGTGGCGTGATGGCGGACTCATCGAAAGCTTCGGCTGAGGTAGCGCCATCGATAGAGCCGGGTACGCAAGATTCAACTGTCCGTGTAACCCTCACCTTTGAGATCGCCGATTAGTTCTCGGGAAGAAACGAGTGATACAAAAAAACACCCTCTTTTGAGGGTGTTTTTTTGATGCAAGGGGGGGCAGGCAAGAAAGGGGTAAGGGTGGGCTTTCTGATGAGGGAGCTCATATTCTTCACTCAGCTTCGCGGGTATCGCGGGCTGTCCGGTCCTGGATGTTTTTGACTGCATCTTCAGCTTTCTGTTTGGCATCGAGTCCTGTTTCGAGCTGGCCCTTCATACCTTCAGTTCCGACCGGCTGATAGGTTCCTAAGGATGCGTTTCCATCCCCATCCTGTTTCTTCGAAGACCCGATTTTTTGGTACCCAAACACAAGTATGAGCGTAAGGGCCATGACAATCAGGAGACCGATAAGTCCGAACCCTGATTGTTTCGATGTATCGTGTTTTGTTTGGGTTCGCATGGTGGAATTCTAACGTATTTTCAGGAAAACGGAAAACCGTCCAAGGGGATTAGACGGTTTCTCTTTGAAGTATCCAGCGAAGAGGGCGAGAGAATTCAGCCCTTCTTGCATGATCCGGAACCACAGCAGGAAGCGGTATTTTCTTTCTCATTTTTTTCTGAGCATTGCTGGCGGCATTGTCCGCACGGGCAATGGGCGAAAAACATGAGTCCGCCGATGATGGCGAGATTCTTGAGGAAAGAAGTCATCTGCATCTGGCCATCATCTCCGCTCCAACTCGTGTGATACATGATAGTGGCGAGAACGGTAAAGATGATGAGCATCCAGGCCGCCTGACTTTTCCGGTAATTGAACATGAGCATAAGACCGCCACCGAGCTTGAGGATGATAGCCGCGACGAGTGCGACGGTCGCTATCGACATCGGAAGACCGATATTACCGAGACCGATTTCGACAAAACCGATCATGTTCTTGAAATTCAGAAGGAATCCGAAGCCACCGACGACGAAGAGGAGCGAGAGGAGGATACGTGGCCCGTGTTGCTTCGCGATACAGCCTTTTTCTGCGCACATCATAGGATAAAGATATTAAGAAAATTATCGTATGGGAAGTATATCGTATTTCCGACCTCAGGGAAAGGAAGGGGAAAGCGAAGTCTTTGAGGAGGGTGACTGCTTTTTTGATATTCTAGCGGGGGATTTTTTGCTGCTGGAGGTATAAATTGACAATATACTAAAAGTATGCTATCATATAAATAATGTTCTTTGGTATGTTCACTCCTTTGAGACGAGCCTTCTGGGTGCCATTTTTGGCCTCTAAAGGGCTCGTCTCAAAACAGAGACAGAGTCGCTTACCCGACGGTTCGGGAATGGAGCTAACGCTATGACAGCGCTTACTCAAGCAACGACAGACGGTCAAGTGGAACAAACCCAACGAGTTGTGGCAGATGCGGTTCGCAAAGCCCTGAAGCCCCTCGGCAAAGAGGCGTCACAACGGGTGCACGCACGCGGGAACGAACTCGCAGCAGGTGTTGCCAAGTTCATCGCCGAATTGTCGGTTTCCAACCAGTTCGCTGACGAGCAAATCGAGACTGGCTACAACTACCCCGCGAACTATCGGGTGAAGCCGCTCGCCAAGCAAATCGAAACGCTCGCCAAGCTCTTCAATCTCGATGGCACGAAGGCCTATGTCTATGCCAGCAGCTTGTCCGAGCTCCCCGAAGGAGCCGAAGGCTGGTTCGCATTCGTGCGTTCCGAAGCCCTGAGCCCCAACTACGGCGAAGCCGTGGAGAAGGTCCTCGGCCTCATCGGCGAACAGCGTCGGTTCACGAACTACCGCAACGGCGAACTGAGCGAACAGCACATCCGCGTATCCGCAAGGACCAAGGAAATGCTGGTCGTTCTGACCGAAGGGCAGGAAGGCGATATTCTCATCATCTCAGCCCAACTCGGCCTCCGTCATCGGGGCAAGTCCGTTCGTCGGGCTCGCGAAACCTTCGCGGGCAACGAGTTCGGACTCACCAGTGTCATCGTCGGCTGTGTTGCACTCACTCATCCTGAGCGCTTCCAGAAGTTCGATGAGCTGGACCCCGACTGCTCGGGCGACGAATACTCGCCTGACGCGGATGGCGATTTCTCGCGGTCGCTCTTCTTCTACTTCGACGGCGACGGGCTCGGGTTCGACTACAGGTGGCTCGGCAATGCCAACGAGTATGATGGCACCGCGTCGGGGTTTCTGCTGTAGGAGCGAACCTCGAGTCTTGAGTTTTTTGAAGGTTATCTCATATTTTGGTGAACGTGCCAGAATGTGCAGATAACCTTTTTTTGTAGAAAAAAAGAAACCCGTCCTCACATAAAAAAGGGGTTGTGGAAAAATTTCTGATGGAGGACTTATCTGAAGAAGCGCGCAAAGGGGTGGCTACAGGGAATCGAACCCTGATTCATGGTACCACAAACCATTGT
>CAYMZY010000042.1:0-5543 GCA_964395165.1 uncultured Bdellovibrionales bacterium
CGCTCGTGACATCCAACAACAAGGTGGAAGCATCCAATAAACCCGTAAAAGGTCCCAACTCAGGCACGTCATTTTCCCGGATTGTCTTTGCGCAGAGCGCGAAAATCTCTCGAGCGGTCCTCGGCGAGTGACACTCGATGTCCATAACCCCGAAATACCGCAAGGCTACTGCATAGTGTCTTAATCCAACTACCCGATCATGGACCGGAATCGTATCTGCCTGTCCCTCAATAATCAACACGATATCTCCTTGCGCTGCATCCGCAAAAAAAAGCGCCTTATTCTGCTTCATCAGGACATTCTGAGTCACATTGATCCCGGGATTAAGAATCCCCGGCTCCCGCAGAGAGACGTAAGCTAATTGGGCATACTGATGAGCCGCTGTTCCCCGAAGCGCTATACCAGCATATCCGTTCCGCTCAAGTGCTTCCAGATAAGCAAGATAGGCCAGTAGCGCTCCCGATGAAGCGATCCGTGGAAGCTCGCGGTCGGATATCATTTGGAAAATAGTCGGGTAAAGCATCCTCGCTTGTCGCAAAAAACCGAGATTTTCCTGACTGCTCACGTCATCGTAAATCTCGTAAATATTTCCTCCATTACGGAAATACCGATTCATGACGAAGTAAATACGAGATTTCACGGACTCATCATTCACACCATCCCGGACATCTCGATCAAATGAGTCTAACAAAGACATAGTATTCGGAGCACACAACAACTCCTCGTTTCATAAGACTTTTTGTCATCAAAAGCCCAGTATCGGAGACCAACAACAGAGGTCTGTTGTAATCTGATTCGGCACCTTGTCGATTCGGTTACGGTATGCTTTTCGGCGAAACCCGAAACTCTTTCCTTATTCGGTCAGACAAGAAACCTGCTGACAAAATGCGCGATATACTCACTCGCATAAACACCAGAAAAAGATCATTTATCACCGCTGCCAGAACCCGAATCATCACAACTAGCACCACCTGCATCATCGTCACTACCATCACTTCCATCGTCACTACCACCACCTGCACCTCCATCGCAGCCGCCACCGTCACAACCACCACCACCACCACCACCACCGCCGCCGCCGTCACCGTCACCGTCACCGTCATCGGCAGAAGCGGTTGGAATCAGAAAACTACCATTCCGATTATGAACACGGACCCCATCCGCGAAATACGTATGCACACCTTCTACGGTCAGATTGTATACGAAGTCATATTCCGGACCCGGCTCGATCTTTTCGATAACTGATTCGCTGCCATCCTCCATAGTCAAAATATCCCCGACCAGCAGCATCCCGGCCCGATCAAAGTTCACGTATTCACCTGCCCGGTCATTCCGATGATACACCCAGTGGTTGGCTGTAACGACACAAATGCCCTTCGTATGCGTCAGAATCAGAAGAGGGGAACGTTCATGAACCTCGTCCCATGAGTGTCGAAAGGTTTTCGTAACCGACGAAACCGTCTTTAGTCCGGTATTTGTATCGAACCCGCACACCGGATCACCGACAGACAATGACTCTATCGTCTTCTCTCCAGTAGGCGTACTCACTTTTGAACCAGCCGGGAAACACGCTCCGACATGAGGCCCGTCAGCGTGCGCCCATGGTACAGTATTGAATAATTCGTGATCAGTATTCGGAGGAACGACCAAAGATTCGTTTCTTGAAAAATGCCCACGAAACGAATTCCCCAAGAAACTTGCAACTCCCGCCATGGCGACTCCGAAAAAGAAAAGGAGGTTCTTTTTTATCTTGTAGACCATACTCTTTAGCATTAGTTTCTTGAATTCCCAACCGGAACCATTCTACGAAAAGTATACCTCCTTTTTGCAAAACAACCAACCGATCAGGTGAACATGTGAGGGAGCGGATTAAGCTGCCATCCAGCTATCTGTTTCGATTCCGCGAATTCGTGCAGACGTCTGCTCTCAAAAGTTCCGAGATATTCAATCAGATAGAAAGGAAACGCCTTCGGGATAAAGACTTGGACCACAAAAAACCCAAGTGTTTCCTGCAGGCTGTTTTTCGGGCGATACACGATGGGGCAATACCCTTTCCCTTGTTTTTCAAGAACCGAAAGACACGAACGGAGACCGGAAACATCATCATTTTTCTGAAAAACTTGATCATAACCGCAGGCCTCTTCATATGTGATGTCCTCCCCGCTCACAAACCAACGGAATGCCTCCACTTTCTTTTTTCCCCTCCAATACCGCGGTCGAGTCTCCCTATCCAAGGCCGAAACGAAGGGTTCTATCGTGTCCGAAACGACAGCACCTTCATCTTGAAAGAAATTAATTAAAAGCATTCTCATTTCCGAAATGGCTTTCCGGCTGGCCGACTCGAAAGTAAGATCGGAAGCGCTGCTCACGACTATCTTCGGAATCTCAACCTGTTCGTTTATGGCCACGATACACACCGATGGCAACATGAGAGCGGTCGTATCGAGAACGAACAACGTGATACCTTTCATCTCAAACTCATGCAACTCGGATTGGATGCTGTCAGGAAGCGTATGTCGGATAACCACTCGCGGGGCTATCCCGGTAAGCCAGTGGACAAGAAAAGCATCTCGTTCGACGACTTCCAAAATTCCCCTTAGAACAGCTCCTTCTTCGGTGAAATAGCCTGCGGATCCACTCGATGTCGGATATACGAGCACTTCTCGAAAATTATGCCTGTACTTGAACCAGGAAGTCATTTGTCTTGGAATCGCTGTTTTCTGTTGCGTAACGACATTCCTCCCCCACACCCACTCAAGTGGATGTGAGGCGTCTCGATGCAGCTCCCGATAACGTTCAGTCTGAATGGGAAGGAAACGATGATATCGGGGTGGGTAGACAATCCGACATTTTCTCCGAATCATCTCCTGAGGGGAAGCTTGCACAACCTCTCTATTCTCATCCAGCACTCCAGAAATCATCCTCTCTAGAATTTCCCCCAACCCTTTGGAAAAAGCGATTCCTCTCTTCCTATCGATACCCCGACCACGGAAAATATACCGCTCTTCCCCTACTGTAATACTTCTCTGAAAGTGGTAATGGAAGTACCCGCCGTGATAAGAAGAGCGTTCTTTGACGGTATCAAGAATTCCCCTTCTTCTGAGGAATGTGACAAGAATCGAATAACCAGGACTCCATGGAAAAGGATGCCGCAAGTATAAAACATCAGCAAACCAGGAAAATCTCACGATACCGGCAAGAAAAATAAGTTGAACCCTATCTCCGAGACCCAAAGGCAATTTCCAGGGACCAACTACCAGCATCTGCCTTATATTCTCGGTATACTCCCGGAGAGAAATATACCCCTGTTTCTTAAACAGCTTTGATGAAAACGTTTGCATAGTGTAAAAACCCATTGAATCAATCGAATCTACAGGCACCAGGCAGAAAGAATCCGCTCCTCATCCGTATTCAGACCAAGAGTCATCTCTATTTCCCCCTCATGGATTCCCTCGAGGGGTACAAATGTCTTGCCTGCTTCCGCAGCGGCCAATATCATATTTTGCGCCACGTGTCCTGCCTCAAAAAGACCGTAGCGATACCCTCGACTTCCATATCCCTCAGTCGATAAAGGAAAGGAGATCGTCAAACAGACAAATATCCGTGTCGCCACAGGCCACTCGGCTGGCGCGAACATCTGTCTTTCGTAGAGGGTAAAGACCTTCAACAGCAACGGTTCAAGACAATGCCGCAACGTATCATATCGATAAAGACCGGGCCGGCAAGTGTCGAGCTGCTCAAAAAGAAACACATAGACCCCAAGGGAATACCGTTCGCCGAGAGAAGGCACCGTCCGACAACTCTGTCGACTCCTATCGACAAATGTGCCGTATCCGCACCATAAGATGTTCGCAAGGACCTGCAAACTTACATCCTGATGCTCAAATGAAGTTTCGCGAAACTGAGTCCGGACAAGGATGTTCCGTAAGGAAAAATCCTCGGTTTCCGGAAGGCCTATCACAGGGAACAAATATCCCCTCTTCATCGAACTACGCTTGTGAAGCTGCCCACTGACACGCCTTGGTCTTGGTATGCTCACGAGTCCCCCTTCGGTCTTATCGTTCGTCTCACGATGGAAAAAATTGTAGAGAAAAATCGTCATAACCGACAGTGTACAGCGGGTACAAGCAAAAAACAAGCCAGATTGTCTTCTTCTTTTCGTCTCAGAAAACAATGTTATACTGATAAAAATCCTTATGAAGCAATACTCTTCTGATTTTCGATCCGTATCTTTGCTAATAGTCCGTTTTTTTTCCGTTATCGGGGCTTCTTTTCTTATTCTCTTTTTCCTGTTCCGCATTTCATACCTCCACCCGTTTTTCTTCCTCATCGGACTCGATCATGGAATCGCGCTCGCGAACCCGAACGACCCCGATGTTTTTTTCTCTCTCGGTGAAAATTCGTTCGGCCAAGGAAGAACTTACGACGTGCTTAAGGCTGAAAAAGCCTACTCGAAAGCGGTCGGTCTTCGTCCAAACTTTCTGGAAGCGCACTATCAACTTGGACGCGTATACTTCATTCAGGGACGATTCCATCTGGCGCTCGTCGAAATCATGACCGTTCTCCGTCTCGATCCCGAATTCAAAAAAGCCTACTACATGTATGGTCTCATCAGCGGCTACCAGGAAAACTATGACGAAGCCATCTACGGATTCAGCGAATTCATCAAGCGGGATGATTTCAACTGGGCCGGATACAATGATCTCGCCTGGATCCACTTCCGAAAAGGAGATTACACGAAGACGCGCGATACGGCTCGGGAAGGTCTGAGACGTGCCGAAACAAACCCGTGGCTTCAAAACATCTATGGAGCAGCACTCATGAATCTCGGGGAAAAAGAAAAGGCGGAAGAGGCATTCCGAATAGCCCTTCGAGAAGTCGGGTCAATGACCCCGGAACAATGGGGTGGGGCCTATCCGGGAAATGATCCGAAAACATATACTCAGGGATTCGGGCAGATGAGAGCTGCTATTGAGTATAACCTTGCACTTCTGGAAGATTGACTTGACACATCAGATATATAGGAGTGCCACATGACTTGCCTTTCTTTATGGTATATAATTCAGTTACTTTGAGAACATTCTAAACCCTTCCACGTTTATGAAGATTCCTACCCCACCAAAAAGATTCCTTTTCGGAGTTCTGTCGAAAAAATACCGGGTATTCCTATCTGCTTCGATAGTGATTCCCTCGATTCTCCTCCTTGCTTCCCTAGCCTCGAACCATTCCGAAGAAACAGCGTCTTCACCCGAAATAGGCTTCACGTCTGTCTCTCCTTCCGGTAAGCAAGGAGGTGTAGCTGTCCCCGCATCCTGCGCCTCGAGTCTCCATGACGATCCCTGGTATGGGACTGTGTGCACTGCATGCAACACGTGCGGCACATGTGCTAGTGGAACTTTACAGTGCAGTGGTACTCCGGAATACGGTAAATGGTCTTCCGATTCCTCCTGGTGGGGAGAAAGATTTTTTAATGAAATCGGTCTTTCATGGACTGAAATCGGAATCGTTAACCCCTCCGGTTTTCCCGGCGCCTGCAGTGTTGG
>CAYMZY010000043.1:0-5312 GCA_964395165.1 uncultured Bdellovibrionales bacterium
CCGCTCGCCTCCTGCGTGCAAAGCAGGCGCTCTACCAAATGAGCTATGGGCCCCTTATACTCAGTATCATGCCAGCAAGCATTCCTTGTCCATATCTTCCGTACCCAGACGGATTCGGACCGCGCAACTCCCCCTGACACCGCATCGGAACACTCCCCCGAATATTTGCCAGCCTCAAACCAGAGCTATCCGCCACTAAACAAAAAATACTCCTGATACTCCGAATAGTATAGCCGAACCAGGGTTTTTGTCTATACAGCTCCGGTATTTCCATCTCAAATAGAGAAAAGCCCCGGACAAGAATAAATTCTGTATCCAGGGCTTACAATCGGATTTCTCACACCTCAGCAACAGCAAGCGCGAGACATTCCGAGCCGACATCATCTTGTGGCACGAAGCGGATCTGATTCCCCTCCTTCCTATCTTCGTGCAAAAGCGGCACACAGACACGGCCGCCGATCTCAAGCGATGATCCGAGCGCTATCACCCACCGATCAGTCACCCTCTCTGGAAGTACGGCAATCGCGCCATACGCCGCCAAATGTTCAATGCGAGCCTGCATCCACGGTGCCACCAATGGTTCATGTCCATTCAACAAGACACGGTACCGTCTGAAGCCATCACGCCGCCGGTCATTCGGGAAGTTTACTTCCGTCACTATCCGCCGATCGCAAGCAATACCCGCATGTGCTGTCAGACACTGAATCGGCGTCGGTGGAACGGTGATAATGCAATCACCATCGTCCACCATACCCAATGTGGACAAATCCACCAGCGTATACACTTCACCCCCGCGCCTCCCTGTCACGCGCGTCATCGCGAACCGCCGCTGCATGCCTCCTGGCACCACATATTCAATATTCTGTCGCGTTGGGTTGTACTGTTCAAAAACTTTCATGATACCCTCCACAGTCTTGACTCTGCATGGCGCACGCGTTATACGTTTTGCCACAGATGAAAGACTTCGAAGAAACACTCCTCTAGGTTTTTCAGCTATGGCAAAGCTCAGGAAAAAGAGCTTTCTAAAAGATTTCAAAAAACTTACATTGTTTATTATACACCTTTTTTATATTTCTGTCAATATTCCAAACCACGTGTAAAGACCTCCGGCTTATCCTCAAAGCTATGTTAAACTGTACGTATCTCTCACGCTTTTCCACTCGTTATGAGCGATAGCCTCCCACAAGAAACTCTGCCTGATGCTGCCTGGCTTCTCGCTCTCACTAGCATCCCAGGTATCGGCAACAAGACGCTTCTCGCTCTGCTTCGTTCTTTCGGAACAGGACAGGCGATTTGGAGAGCCGTTCTCGATACGGATGGAATGCTTTCCGGTGTGCGTCCAGCCGCTCTCTCCGCCCTCCGTACCCACATCCCCACCCTCAATCCCTCGTCTCTCTGGCATGGTTTCCGTATCTCGTTCCCGGATATCCGCATCATCGGGTATACCGATACGGATTTCCCAACACTGCTCCGCGAAATACCCGATGCACCGATATTGCTCTATGTCCGAGGTGTCTCCGATTGGTACCCGAATCGCCCGATGATTACCATCGTCGGTACCCGTCGTCCCTCAACGTATGGCCGACAGGTCGTCCAGGACTTCTCTCGACATCTCTCACAAGCCGGTTTCATCGTCGTTTCCGGTCTCGCCTTCGGTATCGACGGCCTCGCTCATCAGGCGACACTCGACAGCGACGGCGTGACTCTCGCCGTCATCGGGAGCGGCGTCGATGACACTTCCATTTCACCGCAGTCTCATCTCCCGCTCGCCCATCGGATCATCGAACAGGGCGGATCGATCATCTCCGAACTCGCCCCGGGAACACAGGCAGCGGTCCACACGTTCCCTTCCCGCAACCGCATCATGGCCGGCATGAGCCCCGCCACTCTGGTCATCGAGGCGACGGAGCGAAGCGGCACCCTCATCACGGCCCGTCTAGCTCTCGAATACGATCGGGACGTCCTGGCTATCCCCGGATCTCTCTTCTCTCCCGGTTCCATCGGCTGCCACAGACTCATCCAAAATGGCGCGAAGCTCATCACCTGTCTCGAGGACATCCTCGAGGAATTTCCCACGTTCACTACCAGAACCACTACCGACATTCCATCAGCCAACAAGACGCTTCCTCCGCTCTCGGAAAACGAGACTACCCTTCTAGCCCTTCTCACCCATGAATCCCTCCATATCGATCAGATTATCCAGAAAGCAAAGCGTTCCGCCAACGAAATCACTTCGGATCTTACTCTGCTTGAAATGAAAGGACTTGCCAAGAATATCGGCGGCATGCACTATAGAAGAATACGCTGATACTAATCGGCACATCGATACGCTCACTGATGAATCGCCATATTCTATGAAACTCCTTATCGTCGAATCCCCCTCAAAGGCCAAGACCATCGAGAAGTATCTGAAAGGTGGGTACAAGGTCGTGGCTTCGGTCGGACACGTGCGCGACCTACCGAAATCGAATAAGGACGCGATCGATATCGAAGCCGGTTTTATTCCCCGTTATGTCGTAAGTCCCGGAAAAGAAAGCATCGTGCGAGAGATTACGTCGCTCGTCAAGAAAAGCAGCGAGGTCCTTCTGGCAACCGATCCCGACCGCGAAGGCGAGGCTATCGCCTGGCACGTCGCTGATGCTTGTGGGATCAAAAAACCGAGGCGCGTCCTCTTCTATGAGATCACCGAAAAATCCGTCAACGAGGCGATTTCCCATCCGAGACCGCTCGATCAGAATCTCCGGAAAGCACAGGAAGCCCGTCGAGTGCTCGACCGACTCGTCGGCTATGATCTCTCGGGGCTCGTCTGGAAGAAAGTCCGCTATGGTCTTTCCGCCGGCCGCGTCCAGTCACCAGCACTCCACATCCTCGCCGAACGCGAAAATGCCATCCAGGCTTTCGTTCCGGAGGCCTATTTCATCGTCACCGCCCTCTGCCACACAGACAAAAAAGAACCGATCACCTTCGTCTGTGTCGAACAACCGAAAACCAGACAGGAGTGCGATCACATCATCGGACTCGCGGAGAAAAACCCATGGGAGATCACTGACGTCAACGCCACCAACGCGAAACGCCGTCCCTATCCACCATTCACTACCTCGACTCTCCAGCAGGCAGCTAGTTCACGACTTGGTCTTTCTCCTTCCCGCACGATGCGAGCCGCCCAGAAGCTCTACGAGAAAGGCGCCATCACCTATATGCGTACCGATAGCGTTTCCATCTCCGAAGAAATCATCCCGAAAATTGCCGCTCTCATCAGCAAAGAATTCGGCGAAAAATATCTAACCACCCGCCGCTACCAGACCAAATCGAAAAACGCTCAGGAAGCTCATGAGGCCATACGACCGACCGACCCGGGCAAGAAGACCGCTGGTTTCTCCGATGATGAAAAACGCCTCTATACCCTGATCCGCATCCGAACTCTCGCCTCACAGATGACCGATGCCGAAATCCTCCGGACCAAGATCACCGCCAATACCGTCGATCGATCCCTCCCCTCCTTCACCACCAACGGATCGCATCTGCTCTTCGACGGATGGCTTGCTCTTGATACCGCTGCCCGCGGCGACGATGTCGAAATACCCCAAGTCAAAATGGGGAATCATCTCATTCTCAAGAATATCGACGCGGAAGAGAAGGCGACGGAACCGCCCAAGCGCTACACCGAAGCCGGCCTAGTCAAGGAGCTTGAAAAGAGAGGCATCGGCCGACCGTCCACCTATGCCAGCATCATCAAGACCATCCAGGATCGCGGGTATGTCGAAAAGGAAGGTAAGGCGCTCCGGGTGACGGATACCGGCCTCGTCGTCGACGGTTTCCTCTTCACTCATTTTAGTGAGATCGTCTCCGAGCAATTCACCGCCGATATGGAAAACAAGCTCGATGATATCGCAAACGGCGAACGCGAATACGAAAAAACGCTCAAGGATTTCTACGTGCCCTTCACCAAAGAAGTCAGAAGCAAGGATAAGATCGCTAAAGTCACCAATATGGGAGATGCTCCGAAAGGTACTGTATGCCCAAAATGCGGATCGAATATGGTCATCAAGCTCGCACGCAATGGAAAATTCTTTTCCTGTTCGCGCTTCCCTGACTGCGACGGCTCCCTGACCGAGGAAGGCAAGGTCATCGAGCCTCCCAAGGAAACCGGTGAGGCCTGTCCTGACTGTAAAGATGGGAAGCTTATCGAACGTCAGGGAAAATATGGGGGCTTCATCGCCTGCTCCAATTTCCCGAAATGCAAATTCATCAAAAATGATGAGAAATCAATCGTCTCAAGCGGTGTCCAGTGTCCGGTCTGTAAGAAAGGCGATATGATCGAACGGAAAGGACGCTTCGGACTTTTTTACTCCTGCTCCCATTATCCGGACTGCAAAAATGCGATTAAGGCCAAGCCGACCGGCGCGCTCTGCAAGCTCTGCGGCGCACTCATGATGGAAGGCACGAAAACCATTCCCGAGCGCTGCAGCCAAAAAACCTGCCCCAATCACCGACCGGACAAACAAAACAAGTAGTCCGAGAAATATTCGCTCAACCCTCAGCCATTCCTGATGTATCGACAAATATCATTTTTTGGCTTATTCAAAGTCAATTATGAAGATTTGAGAGACCGAGATATTGACTTTTTTTCATTTTTAGAGTATAATGAAAAAACTGAGTTATTTCAGAATACTGTTTTTAAGCCCGCGCCTCGGGGTTTCTGGGGTGAGGAGTACGACATGAGAACGACAATAACGTTTCTCATCAACTGGAAAGAGGGTGTTGGAGAGGCCGAGTGCCCATTCGCGTTTTGTGACACGCGCCACATCGCCAACCACCCAAAGGCGAAGATCATGCTGGTTGAAATGGGACAAATAGAGACCGCTTTCCGCTGGCTCGCTGACTCACGGCAGGATCACTCCGTAGTCATCATAGAGGCAGGAATCGCCTTCAAGTTCGTATTGCGAGTAGTCAAACTGGCACTACAATACAATGTGCCGGCGGTGATCTGCTCCAACAACGAACAGAGCGATGCTTCGCAACTGATTGATATTATCGGTCTGTTGCGCCCGCAAAATAACGCAGTCCAACTCACTGAGAGCTTTGACGAAGCCAAGTGTTTGGCAGCCTCTCTCATGTAAAACAGTGCCGTAGTAGAAGTATTTGGAGAAGACTTGTGCACACGTACGCACATACCCATGCCTTCTCCCCTCTCTTAAGATTTCAATCCGGCTGAGAGTCTGGATTGAGTGCTTATCGAGGCGAAGACAACTTCCTTTCCGGTATTCAGAACGTCACCTTGCCACCACGAGCTCCGAGTCACTCAAAAGAAG
>CAYMZY010000044.1:0-3539 GCA_964395165.1 uncultured Bdellovibrionales bacterium
TTGGTAAACAAAAAAGCCCTTTTCGTGGCAGCAAGGTTCATCATAGACAATCAAACGAATCCTGTCAAGGAAAGCGAGCCGCTGGTTCTCGGAGTATTCACAATTTCCAAGAAAGAGCTTCTTTTCGGCCAAAAAATGCTCAAAAATAGAATGCAAAATCCCGGATTCCGGACAGGATCCGAAACCCGAGATCATGATCTCCGAATATCGGATCAAGGTCAAAATCTTCACCGCGAAATCCCAACGAAAACTTTTTCCCCGAACCCATCTTCCGTTCCGTGTTCTTCCGGATAATCCGCACACAAAAAAACTCCCTCTTACCGGAATGGAAGAGGGAGTTTCGTTGTATTTTCCGATGATCCTACGGGGTCGGTCCAGTAAGAGGTGAGGCATTCGGTTCAACGGAAGCCTGCGGCAGCGACGGCGAGAGGGTCGTCGGCTGGACGATTTCGGCAGCAGAACCATTCGTGAGATTGCTCTTCCCGCTCTGAAGCGTACTGATCAGCTTTTCGACCTGCCCGCGTGTCGAACGAATCATCTCATTTCCGTCCGCCGGAAGGAACTCAAGAATCTTCCGATACTGCTCAAGGGCCTGATCGCGCTTGTTCCAGGATTCATAGAGCAATCCGAGCGACAGCCGGACATCGATCAGTTTTTCGTTGTCTTTCAGGATGTCTTTGAAAGCGGTCTCGGCAAGCTCCTTATCATTCCCCTTATCGCGCACCTGGTAGAAGATCCCGAGATTGTACTTGAAGTTCGGATTGTTCCGATCGTACTGCATCGCCGAAGTGATACTTTTGATAGCCCCGTCCATATTCTTGAGACGCGCCTCAGTCAAGGCAAGATTGTAGTACGCGGCAGCCAGATTCGACTTCTTGTCGACCGCTTTCACGAAAAGTCCCTTCGCCTCGTCATAAAGCGCGCCCTGTTCGGCAGCATCGACCTTCGGGTCCTTGGCATCGGCCAGCAGACGCTTCATCTGACCCTGTTTGATGATCAAGAGCGGGTTGGTCGGTTCAAGCTCGGAAGCCCTCCTGTAGGAATCGAATCCATCCGAAAGCAATACGGCTGCATCGGCATCGGTCACATAAGGAACACCGTTTTCCTTGGCAAGACCGAGGGTTTCGATAGCAAGGACATCGTTCGGCATCCGGCGTACCGCCTCCTTGATACTGGCGACTGCCTGCTGATACAAGGCGGAGTTGACATCCTTATCCTGATCGTCCTCAGACTTCCTGACTTCGACATCCAGAAGAAGACTCAGCTGTTCTTGCCCCAGACGGGTATAATATCGTCCTTCTTGCGGATACTTCGTGATTGCTCCACCGATCAAGGCCAATGACTCCTTCTGTGGCGCTTCTGCCGACAGACGGGCGGCTGTCCCGACCGCGATATCAGCCAGATATACCTTTCCGATAAAAACGAAGAGGAAGGCCACTCCGGCACTCACCAACATGAAGATGAAGGCCAACGCGAGAGCGTATTTCGGTGATGCCTTGAACGACAGACTGTAGTAACGTTCCTCGGAATGACTCTCCTTGAGCAGAAGCGCGAGAGCGAGCGTCGATATGAGCACTCCGATCAAGATAAGCGTCCCGTTGAGCGGGGCGGTGAAAGCTGCGATGAAAAACATGACACTCCCCGTCCAGAGTCCCAACGAGAGATATTTATTCTTTTCCTTATCGCTCGAAAGGAGATATGTACCCATGCTCAGATACGAAAGCCAGACGATCAGAAACAGGACTGTTCCGATAAGACCGACGGTTGTCAATGCTTCAAAGAATACCCCGGTTCCCTGGTAGAAACGGACCGAGTAGAGAGGACCGTTGTTGTATTCATCCGGACGGTATTGTGAAAAAGCGTACCCGTAGTTGGCTGGACCGACACCCAGAAAGAAATTCTCCTTGAGGGACTCCTTGGCGACCTGGAAAGAAAGCCGCTGATTCGGGGATACCTCGACCGGAAGAGTCGCTCGCAGGAGAGAATTGCTTCCGATCATGAGGAAGGAAAGCATCGTCACGAAAACCAGCATCGGCACCCAGGTAAGCTGCTCCGGTGGTCGGACAATCTGCGCCAGAATATACACGAGAAAGAACGATATCCCCCCGAGCGGAACCATCCAGGAAAGAGAGCTCTTTGATGTATCGAGAAGAAACGGATACAGGGCCAGCATGAGATAGAGCGTCCCGACCAATCCGAGACCGACGAACCCGAGCAGACCGTACCGGAGACCCGTCTTCATCGATGTATTTTTCCAGATCAGGTACAGGGCCGTGATGAAAAGCGGAACGAGCACTGAAATGAAGATGCCGAGAGTCGAAACCGTACCGATCAGAGAAAGCGGCGCGTATGACTGCATCGCGATCGGCAAAAAGCTGATACCCGAAACGCCGAGTATGCTCCAGACCACGACCAGGAAACCGGCTGCCAGGAAACCCCCGAACATGAGAAAAAACCGCTTCATCGTGAAATGACTCATGATGAAATAGTACGCAAGGGTGAGGGCGAGCAACGATATCATGCCGCGGGACGGATCCCCGAAAAATCCCCAGAAACTATGCCAACGATCGACCGAAAGAACCGCCGAGACTCCGTACACCACCAAAAAAAGCAAGATGAAGATATCGAGCGCCGTTCTTCGGATATGCATTTCTCCGGTCACTACACCCTTGGATGCCCAGGCTACAATACCGATCAGGAGCCAGACATAGAAATACATCTGCTTTTCGAATGCGATCCCCTGAAAAGTGAGTCCGGTAAAAAAGATCGGCAATCCGAAGAAAATCGCGAACAAGGACACGGAAATGAGAATATCGAAAAAACCGGCTCCTTTGACACTCTTTTCCGCGGTCTGATTTGAGGATCCGCTCTGACGAACCGGTGTGTCCGACAAGGACACCGGGCGGGCGGCGACATTCGGAGTGATCGGTGTCGGCGAAGTGGAGAAATTATGAGCTCCTTCTCTCATGAACGATGGTCTTTCGGATGGCATAGTTTCTGCGATTACCGAGTTTAAAACGGGCATTGAAGGCCCGAACGTTTTACATACCCGTTATTGTAGCACACCGGAAAGAAAGTCGAAAAGCCCCCTACTACAGGCCGAGAGTCATGAGTATAAAAAAACAAAATACATAAAACTTAAAACACCATTCTGAAAGAACTTCTCCGTACAGGCCTCACACAGACACAATCGCATCCCCTGAGATGTATGAGTATCCAGCAAGAGCTCCGCTTCGCCTCTTCTCGGTGATTTCGAACAAAACGAAAGCTCTCCTCACTAAAAAATCCCTTTTTCAAGGGTTACTACATCGTACTCGCAATAACCCGCCTGCGTTCAAGGTCAAGACGTGTCTGATTTTTGCGATGTAAGACTCGAAGTTGGCCTGGAAATAGTATTTTTGAATTTGAATTTGAAATTATTATCCCCCTGCTATTTCACCTGAAAATTTCCCTTGGCCCGTAGGGTCCCCTTGGACTTCCATTGTTGAAGACTTTCCTCGGTCTTCGCCTCGGTGATGAAGATATACACCCGGCCGGTA
>CAYMZY010000045.1:0-1715 GCA_964395165.1 uncultured Bdellovibrionales bacterium
GCTCGAATGTCGGGAAATCGAGTGTCATCAATTCACTCGTTCGGGTGAAGAAGCTCGCGTATTCGAGCAATACTCAGGGACGGACGACAGCCATCAATTATTTCTCTATCAACAGGAGTGTCTATTTCGTCGATCTGCCAGGATACGGTTTCGCCAAATTGTCCCGGGACCGACAGGAGAAGCTGGGCAAGCAGATCTCATGGTTCGTTGGCGAATCCGGCGTCCCATTCCGCTGCTTCGTCCTCATCGTGGATGCCGAGATCGGACTCAAGGATTCCGATCATGCGACCTATGCCTTGCTCGCGGACACTGAGCACAGAATCGTTCTGGTCGCCAACAAGGCCGATAAGGGTAAGCAGAATGACGTGGCGAAGAATGTGCTCACGCTGCGCACAATGTTTCCCGAGGCGACTGTTGTCCGTTATTCCGCCAAGACCGGTGAGGGCCGCAATGAGCTCCTCTCGATTCTCTTGGAGGATGAAGACTGAAAAACAAGGAAGAACAGCGATTTATCGAAGTGAAAGAAATGAAGAGGAACACAGGGGGATCGAACGGGAGCCGACCCGTTTTTTCTTTTTTGACTGGTGGGATGTGGGGTGGTAGAATAGTCAGACATTTGGCTTTAATGAAGGAAACTCCTATGTCTTTTCTCCAGAAATTATTTGGTTCGAATGAGCGCGTGATCGAGAAACTTAAACCGACCGCGGAAACGATCGACCGTCTCTCAGCGACTTTCGAAGCGCTCTCGGACGAAGACCTGCGGAATAAGACGGTCGAATTCCGCGAGCGTCTCGCCGCGGGGGAAACGCTTGATGATATATTGCCCGAAGCCTTCGCGACGGTGCGCGAGGCGGCCAAGCGCGTCATCGGCGAGCGGCACTATGGCGTCCAGTTGCTCGGTGGCATCATCCTTCATCAGGGCAAGATCGCGGAAATGAAAACCGGTGAAGGAAAGACGTTGACCTCGACCCTGCCGGTGTATCTGAACGCGCTCGAAGGCAAGGGCGTCCATGTCATCACGGTGAACGATTATCTCGCCAAACGTGATGCGAACTGGATGGGGCGCATCTATGCGTTTCTCGGGCTTTCGACTTCGTGTATCTGCCATCAGGGGACTTCCTTCCGGTTCGAGCCGCACGTGACCGATACCGACGCGGTGAGCATCGAGATGGAAAACCTTATCCCAATTACGCGCCGGGAGGCCTACCAGGCGGATATCACTTATGGGACCAACAATGAATTCGGTTTCGATTTCCTTCGTGACAATATGGTCTCGGACATTTCCGAGATGGCACAGCGCGAACTGCACTACGCGATTGTGGATGAAGTCGATTCGATCCTGATTGACGAGGCTCGGACGCCGCTCATCATTTCCGCTCCCGATACCGAGTCGACCAGGTTGTATGAACAGTTCTCACGTATTATCCCTCGACTGCAGATGGGGAAGGATTATGCGGTGGACGAGAAAATGAAGGTGGTGACACTTACCGATGAGGGTATGGATTCGGTGGAAAAACTCCTCGGCATGGGGAATATCTATGCTTCGGGCAATGTCCAGTACGTCCATCATCTCGAACAATCTCTCAAGGCTGAGGTCATCTTCAAGTGTGATCGCGATTATGTGGTTAAAGATGGCGAAGTAATTATCGTTGATGATTTCACGGGACGGCTCATGCCGGGAAGAAGATATAGCGAAGGTCTGCACCAGGCTATCG